>JANPCI010000394.1:0-7047 GCA_031430875.1 Actinomycetes bacterium
GTCGGAACTGTTCCAGGTGGTGTGCTCGATCGGTGGCCGCCAGGGTTGGTACACGAGCGACTGGCTCTGGACCGTTCGCGGGGTGCTCGACTCGTTGATCGGGGGAGTGGGCATGCGCCGTGGGCGACTCCACCCGTCTCAATTGTCCGTCGGCGATCCCCTCGATTTCTGGCGCGTCGAAGCGCTCGACACCGATCAGGTGCTGCGCCTGCGCGCCGAGATGCGTCTGCCTGGCGAAGCCTGGCTGCAATGGGAGATCGAGCCGACTCCCACTGGTGCAACCATCGTCCAGACGGCCCGATACCACCCGCGTGGCCTGCTGGGCCGCGCCTACTGGATTGCCGTCGCACCGTTTCACCGGTTCATCTTTCCGGGGCTCCTGGCGGGCATCTGCGGTGATGCCGAACGGTTGCACGCCTACGTCGAACACAGAGTTCCGAATTCCATCGACCGGGTCGTTCAATCGCCGTGACCGTCCCGTCGAAGGTGTGCGCCTCATGTGGCCGGACGATGACGTGGCGGGCTGGTTGGGCGAAGAACTGGGAGGAGGTGCGCTACTGCTCCGATCGGTGCCGGAAGCGCAAGGTACGGCGGGTCGACACGGCATTGGAGGCGGCGATCCTCACACTGCTCGGCGACGGTGCCCGCAGCGCCACCATCTGTCCGAGTGACGCTGCTCGCTCCGTTGATCCAGATGGTTGGCAGGCACTGATGGAACCAGCTCGTTGCGCAGCGCGACGCCTGGTTGCGGCTGGCGACGTGGAGATCATTCAGGGTGGGCGCGTCGTTGATCCCTCGTCGTGCAAGGGCCCCATCCGGATTCGACGCGCCGGCGCCTGAGCAGGCCGCGGCGAAGCGATGGGTGCCGGCGTCGACACCGCGAACCGCCGAAGGTACGGTTCGGCCATGGCAACAAACGTCCCAGCTGTGCATGGCCGCATCAACGACCTCGACAGCCACCTCCAGGTGCCGATCTCCCGCTGGGGCGAAGTGTTCGGCGAGGCCACCGCCCGCTTCGGCGAGCGGTTCGCACACATCCCGTACTTCGACGACACCGACGAACCCGAACTCACCACCGAATCGGTGTGGACGACCAAGAGCACCGCCGCACCAGGGGCCTGCACCCCCGAGGGGCGACTTGCCGCTCTGGACGTGATGGGCATCGAACGTCAGCTGATCTTCCCCCAGGTCATCCTGGCCGCGTCGGCGTGGGCTGATCACCCGAATGCCGCACCCGTATTGCGCGAGTACAACGATGCCGTGCTGCACTGGACATCGGAGGGCGGCGGGCGCCTCCGGCCGACGGCACTGCTCAACCTCACCACGATCGATGGCGCCATCGCCGAAGCCGCACGGGTCGCGGCGGGTGGCGCTCGCGCCGTGCTCATCCAGGACGGCGTCGCCCCTGGAGGCTTTTCGCCTGCTGCACCCGAGGTCGACCCGCTGTGGGCACTCCTCGCCGACGCCGGCATGCCCGTGACGTTCCATATCGGAGGCCAGGATGGCTTCTTCGGCAGCGACGCATGGCCCGATGCCGACACGCTGCGGCCCGGCGGTTTCTCGACCGGTGAGCCCGTCGGCGCGCACATGCTGGCAACGATGCACCTCTCCGTTCAGAACTACCTCTCCGCGATGCTCTACGGCGGTGTGTTCGACCGGCACCCCGGCCTGCGCGTCGGAGTGATCGAACTCGGCGCCATGTGGGTAGGCCCGTTCGTCGACTTCCTCGAAGACCGCCTCCAGATGTCGCGACGCCTGCGCGACGGCCTGAAGCGCCACCCGGCCGAGGTCTTCGTCGACCAGATCCGCGTGACACCGTTCTTCTGGGAGCGCACCGCCCGCCAGATCGAGCGCTACGGCATGCCAGAGGTCTACGCGTTCTCCACCGACTTCCCGCACCCCGAAGGTGGCACCGACCCGATCGGCCGTCTGGCCGCTGACATCGAGCCCCTCGGCGACGACGCCGTCGAGGCCTTCTTCGTACGCAACGCCGAACTCCTGCTCCCGGCCTGAGAACAGGAGAGGCTTCAACTAATTGGTGCTAAAGTGCACTTATGATCCCTCTCGTCCCGAGCGTGTTGCCGTGAATCAGACGGTGCTGCCTCCGGGGCCTGTCACCGAGGCGATCGGCTCTCGGGCGCTGTTCGGACCGATCGAGTATCTGCGACATGACGACCTGGTCGCTGCTCAGGCGGCCACGCTCGCGGGCCCGACGCGGCGTCACTCGTTCGCTGCGAGGATCCTGTTTCGCACGATGGATGCCTTGTACGGGCGGGACCGCTCACTCGAGAAGTTCAGGGTGCTCGAACTCGTTGCGCGGGTGCCGTATCAGGCATGGGAGAACGTTGCCTACGTCGCTGTGACACACACGGCGAGCCAACCAGGCTTCGCCCGCCATGTGTTCGACCGGGTGCGCACCGCACGATGGGAGCAGGACAACGAGCAGTGGCACCTGCTCATCATGGAAGAGCTGACGGCCGGCCAACGGCGGGGCCTCGTGCGCAGTCGTGTGATCCCTCAGGTGCTGGCCTTCGGCTACTACCAGCTGTCGTGGTTTCTCTACGTAGTGCGCCCCAAGTGGAGCTACCGGCTGAACGCCGACTTCGAAGACCACGCCGAACACGAGTATGCGCTGCTCGTGCAGGAGCATCCGGAATGGGAAGCGATGCACTACCAAGGGGAGTTCGCCGAAGACTTCGGCACGTACGACAGCCTGGCTGATCTGATCCGCCAAATCGGCTACGACGAACGTCTCCACAAGATCGAGAGCGAGCAGAACATGCTCGCTCCGCGTTTCGGCTGACCGTTGCCATGATGCCGGTGATCAGGGATCTGTTGCTGTCGGACATCGGTCCGGCTGTTCGACTGCTCGAGGAGTGCCGCGGGCTTGCTGATACCAAGCCGGCCGACATCGCCCAGTTCGTCAATGACGTCTCGTCTGGCGCGCCCGGTGTGGTCGCAGTCGACGGCGACAGGATCGTCGGTCTGGTGCAGGCGCGTACGGTCGCCGATGACGCCTGGATCAACGTCGTGGTGATCGACCCGCACTGGCGTCACCAGGGAGTCGGCTCGTCGATGATTCAGCGGCTCGAGGACAAGCTGCTGCACCTCGGCGTCAGGAAGATCTCTGCGCTGCTCTCGGGCGCTCAGGCCGGCGAGACCGCGTTGGTCAATCGGGGCTTCGAACCGACGCACGGGCTGGTGCTCTACGAGAAGCTCGAACCGTTGGAGCCCACCGCGATGCGAATCGTCGATCAGTACGGCGGCGAGATCCTGTCGGATCGACTGTGGGACCAGGTCGCAGGAATGGACGCCGAGAAGCGGATCATCGACGGCCGGGTTGTCGCACCGCTCTCGGACCCCGAGATGGCGCAACGAATCGGGGTGCGCGCTCCGGCGACCGTGATGTTGTTCGGTCCACCGGGAACCGGCAAGACGACGTTCGCCAAAGCAATTGCGGGCCGTCTGGGCTGGCCGTTCATCGAGCTGCTCCCTTCGAAACTCGAAAGCGGCGACGACTCGATGTCGGCCGAACTGCGGCTGGCGATGACGGACTTGTTGCAACTCGATCGAGCGGTCGTCTTCATCGACGAGTTCGATGAGATCGCTTCGGCGCGTGAACGTAACCCCGCAACCAAGGGTGTGGTCAACGAACTGCTGAAGATGATCCCCTCATTCAGATCGGCCCCGGGGCACCTTCTGGTTTGTGCGACCAACTTCGTGGCCGGAATCGACGCTGCGGTCCTGCGCCCGGGCCGGTTCGATCTGGTCATTCCCATCGGACCTCCCGATCTCAGTGCACGCACCGCACTGTGGGAAGCCGCATTGGCACCGCTCGATCAGCGGTGCGTCGACGTCGAGGTGCTGGCGAGATCGACCGATGGCTACACGCCGGGCGACGTCGAACTCGCGGCGCAGCGCGCTGCGGCGGCAGCATTCGACCGGGTACGTGCAGGCAGCGAGCCGTCGCACATCACGGCAGATGACCTGAGAGCAGCGGTCGAGCGCACCCCGGCGTCGGTCACCGCCGACATCCGGGCACGATTCGGTGACGAAGTCGATCGTTTCGCTCGCGTGTGATGAGCATGCTCGAAGCGTGCGTTGACAAGCTCAGGTAGCGTCACTTCTCATGAAGCTGATCGGCAAACTCGCCCAGACCGCAGCAGCACTGTGGATCTTGAACGTCTGGACCCGCCGGTTCAACAAGGACACCGGGTATCGGGGCGGCAACGCAACGAACATGAAAGAGGAGTTCGAGGAGTACGGGCTGTCCGAGTCGACGATGTACGCAGTTGGCGCCGCCAAGGTGAGCTTGGCGGGCTTGATGCTTGCGGGGCTCGCGGCCCCACGGCTCTCTCGACCCGCTTCGATCGGCCTTGCGATGTTCATGCTGGGTGCCATCGGGATGCACATCAAAGTCGGAGACAGCGTCAAGCGATACCTTCCTGCGCTGTCGGTTTTCTCCCTGGCGACGGTTGCAGCACTGCTCAACGGCGACGACCGCTGACCAACACGTCACCGACGCATCACTGACACGTCACTGCGAGAGAAAGAGCACGACGAGCACTGCGTTCAGGGCAGCCAGCAACGCTGCAGGCACCATGAGACGCGGTGCGTCGTGGATCCTGTAGCGCACGATCAACCCGAGGATCATCAGTGTGGTGAGCCCCGCAGCCGCCAAGGCACCCAACGGTGCGACGGCAAGGCCGAGGATCACTGCGGTTGCGCCGAGTACCTCCAAGACGCCGACCAGTTGGCGAACGGCTGGCATTCCGTACCGCTCGAACTCACCCCGCAACTCTGTGCGGAACAAGACCCTGAACCCGTAGTAGAGGAACGCCAGACCCGAGACGAGGGCGAGCAGCACCAGAACCACAATGGACCGTACGTCGGTGTTCCCCGCCGCACACAACCGGCGTCAAAGCTCTCCGCGATCGAGCCGGTCGAGGATTTCGACGGCGCGTGCGCGAACGTCCGGAAGGTTGTTCAGCTTGCGCATCGCGGCGAGTGGTCGAGCCATGCGATGGTTCGTCTTGAGCGAGTCGGCGTTGCGAGCGAGGAAGTCCCAGTACAGCGTCGTGTAGGGGCAGGCGTCGGGCCCGACCCGTTGCTTCGGGTCGAAGCGACACGACCGACACGAGTCGCTCATCTTGTTGATGTACGCCCCACCGGATGCGTAGGGCTTGGTGGCCATCATCCCGCCGTCGGCGAACAGCGCCATTCCGATCACGTTGGGCAGCATCACCCATTCGGCGCCGTCGACGAAGCTCGCCCTCATCCACTCGGTCATCGCCCAGGGGTCCACCCCGGCCGTGAGCGCAAGGTTGCCGAGCACCATCAGCCGCTCGATGTGGTGGGCGTATCCGTGTTCTCGAACGTGGCCGACGGCGCTCGCAACGCAGGCCATCTCGGTGCCGGCCGTACCGGTGAACGCCGGTGGTACTTGGCGTGTGGCGTGCAGTGCGTT
Source organism: Actinomycetes bacterium (assembly GCA_031430875.1). GTDB lineage: Bacteria > Actinomycetota > Acidimicrobiia > Acidimicrobiales > Ilumatobacteraceae > Sva-07. The sequence goes on from JANPCI010000394.1 coordinate 5,468, forward strand.
CCGGGTGCGGTACTCGGGCATCCACAGCCAGTACACGCCCCACACATACTCGCGCCATCCGATCACCTGGCGGATGAAACCCTCGACGGAACTCAACGGAGCGGTGCCGCTGCGGTACGCGGCTTGGGTGGCCTCCACGATCTCGCCGGGTTGCAGGAGGCCGATGTTCATCGACGACGCCAGCACCGAGTGGGCCAGCTTCCATTCGGCCGTGAGCATCGCGTCTTCGTGGGGTCCGAACGACGACAGACCGTGGTCGACGAATTCATGCAGGCGGACCAGCGCCTGGGCGCGGGTGACCGGCCACGTGCCGTCAGGGTCGGCGCCGAACGTTGTCGGCGGGAGTCGCTCGACAACGGCGCGATCGATGTCGTCGAGCTCGAACATCGTGATCGACGGCCAGGAGCGGCCATCGCGTGGGGGCGGTTCGCGATTGTCGTGGTCGAAGTTCCAGCGGCCACCGACCGGCTCGGGGCCGTCGGCGCCGACGTCGATGAGCACGCCGAGGCGCAATCGCTGCCAGCGATAGAAGTCCTCCATCGTCAGGCGCTTGCGGTCAGACGCCCAGCTGGCGAAGTCGTCGTAGTGGCACAGAAACTGGTCGCTGCGCACCAACTCGACGCCGAGGCGATCCATCAACGCTCGGGCGTCCCAGCTCGTCGGCTCCATCGCGACAACGGTGCCGACATCGAACTCCTCGACGTGGTCGGCCAGCCCTTGCTGCAGTGTGGCGGCCTGGCGGTGGTCGACATCGAACCCCTCGGCTCGCAGTTCGGCTGCGAAGTGTTCCATGGCCGACAGCACGAGGTGCAGCCGCTGGCGATGCCATCGTTGGGAGGTGATCAGTGCTGTGCTCTCGACGAGCAATACGCGACATTCACCCGGCATCCGATCAGCGAGGGCCCCCCTGGAGCGTGCGAGCTGGTCGCCGAGCACCCACACGGTCGGGGCAGACGGCAGCATCGTCGCAGTCTGACAGAGGTCTCCTCACATCGCAGAGTGAAGGTGGAACATGATCGCCCGTGGTCGCCGGCCGGCGCTGAGCGCCCGTCGGGCGGGGGAATGGGAGGGGGTATCCGCCGGTTGGCTCGCTTGTGCACAGCCCGGACGTCAACGCGCTGCAGCCGCTGTCGTGTCCCGAGCCGGTGAGGCGGCCCGTGATGGTTCAGCGGTGGAACGATGTCGTCTTCCTGCACTGGCGCTTCGATCCCGACGTTGTGCAGCGCTTGCTTCCCGCCGGAGTCGACGTCGACACGTTCGACGGCAGCGCTTGGGTCGGGTTGGTCCCGTTCCACATGGACGGGCTCGGCATCGCCGGCGTGGCACCACTGCCGTTTGTCGGATCGTTTCCCGAGGTCAACGTACGCACCTACGTGCGGTCCCGGGGCCGTGTCGGCGTGTGGTTCTTCTCGCTCGACGTCGACCGCTTTCTCCCTGCGGCCGTTGCCCGCATCACCTACTCGTTGCCGTACTGTTCCGGAAGGGCCGACCATGTGCGTGCAGGCGACATCGTTACCAGCCAGGTTCGGCGCAGCTGGCCACGTTCGAGTGAGGCCGCCACATCGGAGATCGTCGTGCGG
>JANPCI010000395.1:0-10715 GCA_031430875.1 Actinomycetes bacterium
CCCCCCCCCCAAATCTCTGGTGGTGTCTCCCCCCACCCCCCCACCACCACTCCGAATTTCAGAGTTTGCGGAGGTTTCAGGGGGTGAGGGCGATGATGGTCCAGTCGGTGAGCGCGGTGGTGTCGCACTCGGTGGCCGACGAGGTGACGAGGATTCGCTCGTCAGCTTCGGCGGCTTCGGGGAACTGGTCGATCCCGTTGAACGAGCACGGCCCGAACGCTTCGAACCGCGCGAGCGTGAGTTGGTCCTGCCAGCTGTGGACCAGCGTGGTGCCTCGATCGCGCGCTGTGGCGAGCGCGAACTCGCTGTAGTCCGCATTGTCGATGCGATCGAGTTCTCGGGGAACGTCGGCAGCGACCAGCTCCATCCAGAACGACGAATCGACCACCACATAGACCTGCTCGGTGCTGCGCGTCGAGGACGTGACCAGTGCGAAGCCGCCGAACACGACGGCGACGACAGCGACCCAGATCGCAAGCGGCTTCATGCGGTCATCGAATCAGCCGCCGGCGTTGAACAGCGCGGCGATCTTGAACTCGACGTCCTCTTCGCTCGCATTGATGCTCGCCGCCTCCACCAGCGACGACACCCGTGCCAGCTCCTCCAGGTCGGCCTCGAAGCCCACGGTGTAGATCGGGATCCGGAGCCCCTCGATCACGTTGTCGACGTCTTCGAACTGCAGCCCATCGGTGGTCTCGCCGTCGCTCAGCACCACGAGGATCGGCTTCACGTCGGGGTTCAGCGCCCGCTGCTCTTCGAGCATCTGCAGCCCGAGCACGATGCCGTCGTACATGGCGGTGCCACCACCCGGTGTCAGGTCTTCTCCGATCGCGGCGAACTTCGCCTGTTGATTGAGGTCGAACTCGGCGATCTCGAGACGCTTGAAGACGGTGTCGTTGAACTCGACCACGCCCACCTGGGTCTCGGGCTTGATGAACTCGCGGGCGGACAGCATGGCGTTCTGCACCGATTGGATGCGGGTGCCCTCCATCGAGCCGCTCACGTCGACGACGAACACGGTGGCGACGGGTCGACCGCCGTCCTTCTTGTCCTTCCAGATGCTCTGTACCTCGATCATGGTCGCTCCCGATGGCACCTCCACATCGGAGGTGTACGCCGGCGGGTCGAATCCGAACTCGACGGCCAACTCCTGGAACTCGGGTCGCTCGGAGAACGCGGCAAACAGTTCGAGGGTCTCTGCTTGAGCCGGAGTCAGGGTGCCGACGCCGTACAGCGGGTTGTCATGGGGGACGCCGAACGGGATGAACTCGAAGCCCGACTGCAACGCCTCAGTGTTGGTGTAGGTCTGCCACTCCATGACGAAAGTGTCGAGTGTGCCGGTGTCGTTCTCGACCGAATCGCGCATCTGCAGCGTGGTCAGGGCCACGAACGGAACCTGGCGCTGGAACTGCTCGAAGACGCTGGCGACATCGGGAGACGTGAGTCGCGTCGCATCGCCTTCGGCGATGGTGTCGAGCACGGTGAGCAGGAAGTTGAGCCCGGTGCTCGATGCGAACGGATCGGTGTATCCCATCACGAGATCACCGGCGATCACGGCGTCGACGAGGTTTGCAGCCGTGAGTTCGCCGTAGGTGGTTCGAAGCTCGTCGGCCGTCTCGGTCTTCATGACGATGCCGGCGACGTTGGGCACCGTCTGTGAGCGGATCTCGGTCATCGTTTGGAACTCGCCCGCCATCTCGATCCACAGTTGGCTCGATGGCGTGAAGGCGTCGGGGAGATCCTCCCCGCGCGCGATGAACTGGAACCCGGTGCCCGACGCAATGCTGCGCAGGTCGACACCCACCGGCGTGCCGTCGGCGAGCGTGATGCCGGCGTCGTTGAATGCCACGGCGACCTCGGTCATCCAGGCATCGGTCGTGCCGAGTTCACCCGACTTCTCCGTCGACGACCACACCTCGACGGATTCGGTTCCTGCGGGTGCCTCGACGCGGATCGGGAACTCGTCGATGGGTGGCAGGGTGTCGGCGAGGTTTGCTCCCGTGGGTGGCGGGATCGATGCACTCCGAGTCACCGGGTCGTTGACCCACCCGATTTCAGTGGCGAGTTCGTCGAGCTCAGCTGCCGCTGACGCCTGGTCGAGTGGCTCGCTGCTCTCGTTGGCTCCGCAGGCCGCTGCGACAAGTGCCAACGCGGCGGCAGCAATGGCGATTCGTGTGCTCGGTCGACGCCGTGTCACTCGCTCTCCTTCGCCGTGATCTCGCCGACATCGATGGTGTCGCCACCCTCGTCGATGCGGGTCGTTGCGGTACGGCCCCGCTCCATGTTCTCGATGGCCGCCTCGCTGTCGGCGGTGAGTTGGTCGAGTTCGAGAATCGTGCTCGCCATGGTCGGCAACGCCTCGCGGCGATAGCGCGAGATCTCGTCGAGCGCGGTGTCGATGTCGGCGAACGCAGTCCGCAGCGACTCCATGTCGAGCATGGTGCTCGAGGCCTGTTGGTGGATCTGGGTGCCCTGCGTCTTGAGTCGCTCGGCCGTTCCCGCAATCATCGCCGACGTGGTGGTGTTGATCGCCTCGATCTTGTCGAGCACGATCTTCTGGTGCGCCAGCGCGAGCGCCACGGTGACGGCAACCTGCAGCGCACTGATGGTGACGTCAATCGCCCGATCGACACCGCGGATCAGCTCACGGTTGTTGCGGATGATGATCTCGACTGCCAGGACACCCTGTTGGTTCACTGCGAGTTGCTGCTGGAGATCGAGCGTGCGCTGACGGAGTGAGAACAAGATGTCCTCCTCGACGAATTGCCGGCGAGGGTCGTCGGCGGTGATCTCAGTTGCCAGCTTCTCGACGACGGCGGCATCGAGCGCCTGGGCGAGAGCGATTTGATCGGTGAGCGCGTGCGTGAGCTCGCGCATTTGCTTCTGGTCGTCGCTGAGCGTGACGTTGTCACGCTTGAGCTGATCGCGTCCCTTCTCCAGCGAGTGCACGATGGCATCGACCTGCGTTTGCGAACTCTCGTAGCGCATGAAGTACCGCTTGAGCGGTGTGCCGACGCCGGGGATCTTGCCGATCAGGCGGGTGAGCCACCCTGCTTCAGTGTCGAGGCCGGATGGGTCGAGCTTCTCGACTTCGATACGCAGGTCGGACAACGACTTGGCGACCTCGCCACCGTCCTCTGTGCCGTGGGAGATCTCCTTGAGCGGTGCCTGCAGCATTCGGCTGCGAGTGGCTGATCGCTGCTGGAGGTCGCGTCCCATCGAGTCGACTGCGTCGCGAGCGGCGGCCCGTGCATCCTCGTTGGTTGGGTCGACCAACAGGAGTTGTTCGACCTGGGCATTGGCTTGGGCGCGCAGTTCTTCGGTCGGGTCGGGTTCGACAACGGCGATCTCTGCTTTGGTCTCCTCGACATTCAGGGCGAGGCTCAGCAGAGGTGCCGTCGTCGTGTTCGGGGCAGCTACGGAGTCGGTCATGGGAGAGCCTTTCAGGCGGTCGGGAATCTGAGTCGGTCGGTGGTCATGCGTACTTGGCGGCGCGATCGGCAAGCTCTTCGAGTGCGGCCATCGCGGCCTCGGCGTCCTCGGGCTTCTTGCCCATCGGAACATCGGCCAGCGCGGTGGTCGTGCGATCGAGCGCCGTCAACGCCGATTCGTTCTGGGCGAGGAGTTGGGCGATCTTGCGTCGTTGCGTGGTGCGCAGCTCGCGCCGACGTTCGAGCGTGGCGTGCTCGCGTTCGGCCGACTCGACGTCGCTGTCATCGTTGACCAACTCAGCGAGGCGTCGGTCGATGTAGGTCTCGTCGATCGTGCTGATGCTCTCGGACGCAAGGGCGATCTCGTGAAGATTGTCGAGCGCCGAGTTGAACACCTGCTGTGACGTCGCGAGATAGCGGCCGTAGGTCAACTCGCCGGCATCGAGGCGCCGTTCGAGCACGGTGATGAGGCTCTGTCGCTTCTGCATGAGCGCATCGAGCTGCTCGGCCGGCTGAGTGTCGGCGAGCGCGTCGAGCTCGGCTCGCAACGTGGCAATGGTGGCGGGGTCGATCTCCTCCACCCTTGGCACCTCGAACTGCAACTTCGACAGAGTGCCTGTCGCAGACATGGTGAACGGCCACGCGACAGCGGCGACCACTGCGAGCCCGACGAGGACACCGGCAAGGACAGCGGGCGGATCGATGACCTCGAGGACAAGCCAGACCGTAGCGCCGAGCATGACGGCAGCGATCCACGTGGGCGGGTAGCTGATGACGGCTCGCCACCAGCTCTTCATCGCGCCATGCTTCCGTTGGAGATCACCACGACATCGTCACGATAGCTGCACTGCGCCTCCGTTCGACCGCAGCAAGAGCGACTGCGGTACCCAGTCTCTCCGGGTCCGGTCTTTCGGGGTCTGACCCCGAAAGACCCAGTCGCGACCACAGGTACGGAGTTCCGACGCGACGCGCCCGAGCAGTAGATTCACAATTTCACATTTACTGGAGGTCCACCATGGGATTCATCGATTCGATCAAGGCAAAGCTCGGTGGCAACAAGAGCACCGTCAAGGACGGCATCGACAAGGCGGCCGATGTCGTCGATGACAAGGCCGGCGAGCATGCCGACAAGGTGCAGCAGGGCGCCGAGGCGGCCAAAGACGCCGTCGACAAACTCCCCGACGCCTGAATCGGACTCACCCCGTCGTGCTCACCACACGGCGGGGTGCAGCGCGGCGTCGTAGGATCGCCTCGATGAGCGCCCCGACGCACGAGCCGCAGCGCCCACCGTCGGTCGACGCACTCGCCCGATCGATTGCTCACACCGAGCTCCCGCATCCAATCCTGGTCGCCATCGCCCGCGAGGCGATCGAGGCTGGTGCCCCCGACACGGCGGTCGATCGAGCGCTGGCGTTCCGGCGCACCCTGTTGACCCCGGTGGTCAACGCCACCGGGGTGCTGCTGCACACGAATCTGGGCCGAGCACCGATCAGCCACCATCAGGCGGCCGCCGCCATGACCGTCGAGTTCGATCTCGTGTCGGGCATGCGAGGGTCTCGACAGGCCGCAGTCGGCCAGTTGTTCGCCAGACTCTGCGGGGCTGAGGCGGCGATGGTGGTGAACAACAACGCAGCTGCGGTGCTGCTGGTGTTGGCAGCACTCGGTGCCGGCCGCGATGTGCCCGTCAGCCGCGGTGAAAGCGTGGAGATCGGCGGATCGTTCCGTGTTCCCGACGTGATGGAGCAATCAGGCGCCCGCCTGGTCGACGTGGGCACTACCAACCGCACCCGCCTCGACGACTACCGACGCGCCATCGACAAGCCCGGCGTCGACGCAGCGATGGTGCTCAAGGTGCATCCGAGCAACTACCGCGTGGAGGGGTTCGTCGAGGAGACCTCGGTGCGAGAACTCGCCACCCTTGGCGTGCCCGTGGTCGCCGACATCGGCAGCGGACTCATCGACGCGAACTGTCCGTGGCTGCCCGGTGCCCCGCCGGCGTGGCTCGCGGGCGAACCGGCAGCAGCCCAGACCATTGCCGACGGCGCCGCGCTCGTCACGTTCAGCGGCGACAAATTGTTCGGTGGGGCGCAGGCGGGCATCATCGCCGGGCGCGCCGATCTCGTCGAGCAGTGCATGCGGCACCCCCTGGCGCGGGCGCTCCGCCCCGGTGGCCTGGTGCTCGCATCGCTGCAGGAGACCGCACTCACCTACCTCGACAAACGCGTCGCGAACGACGTGCCGTTCTGGGCGATGGTGGCAACGCCGGTTGCCGACCTGCGTCGGCGTGCCGAGGCGATCGTCGACCGCGTGATCGAGCACCACCCGACGATCTCTGCGATCGCGATGGAGGCGCTTCCGGGGGCGGGTTCCGCTCCGGGGGTCACCATGGCGTCGTACGGGCTCGATCTCGCCGGTGACCATCTGGAGGCCCTGCGCAACAATGAGACCCCGGTCATCGCCCGCACGCGCGACGGTCGTACGTTGCTCGACCTTCGCTCGGTGGCGCCCGATGACGATGTCATCATCGTCGACGCACTGCGCGCCGCCGCGTTGTCGTGACGGTCATTGCCACTGCCGGCCACGTCGACCACGGCAAGTCATCGCTGGTGCTCGCGCTGACCGGAACCGACCCCGATCGGTTCGAGGAGGAGAAGCGGCGCGGGCTCACGATCGACCTCGGGTTCGCGCACACGACGTTGCCGTCGGGTGCGGAGTTGAGCTTCGTGGATGTTCCCGGCCACGTGAAGTTCCTCCGCAACATGCTGGCCGGCGTCGGAGGCGTGACCGCCTGTGTGTTCGTGGTGGCTGCCACCGAGGGATGGAAGCCCCAGTCGGAGGAGCATCTGCGGATCCTCGAGTTGCTCGGCATCACGTCCGGCATCGTCGTGCTCACCAAATCCGACCTGGTCGACGCCGACCTCGCCGAGCTCGCGGCGATGGACGTGGCCGATCACGTCGCGGGCACCTTCCTCGGTGATGCCCCCGTGCTCGCCGTGTCGTCGACGACCGGTGCGGGCCTCGACGAACTCCGCGCGTTGCTCGACGAACTGGTTGCCACGACCCCGGGTGCAGTCGATGCTGCCCGCCCGCGCCTGTGGATCGACCGCGTCTTCGCCGCCAAGGGAAGCGGCACGATTGCCACGGGCACACTCGTGGGCGGCGTGCTTGCTGTTGAGCAGCAGGTGGTGATCGAGCCCGGATCACGTTCGGCGAGGATCCGGGGGATTCAGACGGCCGGGCGATCCGTCGACTCGATCGGCCCTGGCAATCGAGTCGCGGTGAACCTCGCCGGCGTCGATCACCACGTGCTCGCCAGAGGGCATGCGGTGATCGAACCCGGTCGATGGCGGCTCACCGGTCGTTTCGATGCGTCACTGCACGTCCTCGAGTCACTCGATCACGATGTGTCGCGACGCGGTGCGTTCGTGGCCTACATCGGTGCCGGCGAGCACCCGGTGAAGTTGCGCGTGCTCGGTGTCGAGGCACTCGTGCCCGGCAGCGATGGCGCGGTTCGACTCTTCCTCGACGAGGCGCTGCCGTTGCTCCCCGGCGATCGATTCGTCCTGCGCGAATCGGGGCGTGATGAAACCGTCGGTGGTGGGGAGGTACTCGACATCGACCCGATCCTGCGGGCGTCTCGTGCGCAGCCCGATCGGTCGATCGAGCGGCTGGTGCGTGAACGCGGTTGGGTGCAGGTCCGCGAGATCGAACGACTCACCGGCCAGGTCGCCGAACCCGTTGTCGGCGAGTGGCTCACGACGACCGAGTCACTCGACGCAATGCGCACCGATCTCATCGCACGCGTCACCAGTTCGGGGCCCGCGGGGCTCGACATCGCCGGCTTCGACGATCGTGAGCGTGCGGTGCTGGCGACGATCGAGGAGCTCACCGTGGATGCCACGACGGTGCGGCCGGCCGATGTCGTCGATCCGTTCGCCGACCATCCCTATCTGTCCGAGTTGCACGGCGGTGGGTTCACGCCGCCGCAGCCTGATGGCGTCGACAAGGCAGAGCTGCGTGAGCTGGTGCGACGTGGCCATGTGGTGGTGCGCGATGGCGTGCACTTCCACGAGGCGACGATCGTCGCTGCCGCGCTGGTTGCCGCCGATCTGCTCGCTGGCGATCCGGACGGGTTCACGGTGGCTCAGTTCCGCGATGCCACCGGTGCCAGTCGAAAGTTCGTGCTTCCGCTGGTGACCGAACTCGACGCTCGCGGCGTCACCCGACGCCGCGACGACCTGCGTATCGCGGGCCCGCGCCTCCCTGAGCGCTGAGCCCGATCAGGAAGAGGGTTCGTCGTCGGCGGGTGTCTCGATCGGTGCCTTGTTGCGCATTTCGCGATAGTCGCGGGCGGCGCCTTCGAGCGGCTCGACGTCGAGGGTGACACCGTCGATCGCGGCGACACGAAGCGCCTCACCCGGGGCGATCGGCGTGGCGCGGTTCGTTCGCGCCCGCCAGCGAGCACCCTCGACTTCGACGGTGCCCTCCGGATCGATGGCACCAACGGCAGTTCCCTGCAAGCCGATCATCCACTCGCGACCAATGGTCGGCGTAGCGAACCGCGTCCGCACCATCGAGGGCATCCCGACGATGAAGGTCAGCGAAATGCCGCCGATCCCCGCAATCAGGGCGAGCCACGATGGTCGCATCGACGACCCGGGGACAGGTTCGAACAGAAACCAGCTTGCGATGGTGGTCAGCACGATCCCGACACCGGTCCAGAGTCTCGGGATCCCCACTTGCACGTCGACGGCGAACGCCACCATCGCGAGCATGATCATCACCACCGCCCAGGGTCGGGTGGGCAGCACTGCCAGGCCTGTGAATGCAAGCACTGTCGAGATCGCGCCGATACCACCCGCCAGGCCGACGCCAGCGGTGAAGAACTCGAAGACGAGCAGTGCCAGTCCGGTCAGCAGCAGCATGTAGGCGACGGGTGGGCTGGCCACGGTGTGGAACAACTGATCGACCAGGGAGAGTTTCGAGAAGCGCACGACCGACACCGTGTCGAAGCGGGTCGACCCATCGTCGAGTACAACCAACTTGGTGGTGACGACCTCGATGCCGTTCTCTTCGTAGCCGTTCATTGCCTGCAGCATGTTGCTGATCGTGGGGATGCCTTCGTCGTCAACTCGTTGCTTGAACACGCCGAACGATCGTGCGTCTGACAGCCCGATCGAGCTGTTGCGGAGTCGTTCCTCGGCGATCCCGAAGTCGACGGTGGTCCCCTCGGGGAGACCCGGTGGATTGAGCGGGACGCCGATGTAGCCGACCCGTGCGCCCGGGGCCATTCCGGTGACATCGGCAACCGCCAGCAGTTGCGCAGCGGTTCCGTAGAAGCGGGCGCCGCTCGGGCCGACCCAGATGCCGATCGGAATCGGCGCGTTGGCGACACGAACGAGCAGATCTTCGATCACGTCGTCGTCGACGACGGTGGCATCGCTGTTCACCTGCAGGATGAGGGCCTGCGAACCAACGGCCGCAGCGCGGTCGATTGCATCGCCGATCGCGTCAACGATGATCGGGTCGAAGAATCCGCTGACCTGCTGGACGTCGACGCGGCCGACAGGGTCGTCGCTCTGCGCCTGGGCGGACGGGCCGAAGAGAGTGAGCCCGGCCATCAGCGTGCCGGCCATCAGCGAGAGGGTGCTGATCGCTAGTCTTCGCAAAGGTGCCTCCGGAGAGCGAATTCCCGCTGCAATCGTTGACCGCCGCTCGGGTCGTCGTGGTGGCGGGCAAGGGTGGTGTGGGGAAGACCACGGTAACGGCTGTGATCGCCCGTGCGGCATCGAATGCGGGCCTGCGCGTGCTCGTCGTCGAACTCGACGGCAAACCGACACTTGCCGAACTGGTACCCGACCTCGACGTCATGTCGATCTCGGCACCCGATGCTCTCGATGAGTACCTGCGTGACAACGGATTCGCCCGCATCGCCAAGCGGTTGAACCGCACCGGGGTGATCGACATGATCGGCACCGCTGCACCGGGTATCGACGACATCGTGGTGCTCGGCAAGATCAAGCAGCTCGAACGATCGGGTGACCACGACCTCATCGTGGTCGACGGCCCGGCGGCCGGCCATGCGGTCACCTTTCTCACGGCTGCTGCGGGCCTGGCCGATTCGGTCAGGTCGGGTCCGGTTCGAGCACAGGCCGATGACGTGCTCGAACTGTTGCACGATCCGCAACGCTGCCAGGTGGTGCTCGTGACCCTGGCGGAGACCACCCCGGTCAACGAGGTCATCGAGACCGCCTATGCGCTCGAAGATCAGGTCGGCGTGCAGTTGGGGCCGGTCGTGGTCAACGGCGTCGACGTCGGCGTCGCCATCGCCGACGAGGCCGCGGTCGCCGCGTGTGTGGCGGCCCTGGATGCGCCGACCGCCCTGGCGCTCACTGAGGCGGCGGCATTCCGACGCTCACGTCGGTCGATGGAGGCACAGGAGATCGGTCGGCTCACCGAGCAACTCCCACTTGCGCAGGTGCTGCTGCCCGCCCGGCTGGTGGCCGGGCTCGCACCGAGTGATATCGACGACCTCGCCGGCGTGCTCGGCCCGCTCGAGGATGGCCCGCTCGAGGATGGCCCGCTCGAGGATGGCCCGCTCGAGGATGGTCCGACATGACCCCTCGCTCCGCCGACGACCTGATCGACACCTCGTCGGTGATCGTGTGCTGTGGCTCCGGGGGCGTCGGCAAGACGACCACCGCCGCGGTTCTCGGGCTCGAAGCTGCCCGTCGCGGCCGTCGAGCGGTTGTCGTCACCATCGATCCCGCACGTCGGCTCGCCGATGCCCTCGGCCTGGCCGACGGGCTGGCGTCGGAACCGCAGCGGATTGATCTGGGCCAGGACGCAGGGGGCCCGGAAGCAGTGGGGGGCGTCGGCGAACTCTGGGCGATGATGCTCGACACCGCCGCCACGTTCGACGGAATCGTGCGCGCCAACGCCGAGAGCGAAGAGCAGATCGAACGGATCCTGACCAACCCGTTCTACCGCAACATCGCCGGCGCCCTCAGTGGCACGCAGGAGTACATGGCCGCCGAGATGCTGCACGCGCTCCATGCCGACGAGCGGTTCGATCTTGTGGTGGTCGACACCCCCCCGAGTCGCAATGCGCTCGACTTCCTCGACGCTCCGGGGGTGTTGTCGCGGTTTCTCGACCACCGGCTGTTCAAGTTGCTGATGCTGCCTGCCAAGAGTGGCCTCAAGGTGATCGGCACGGCGACGCAGCCCCTCCTGCGGGCGATCGGCCGAGTGGTCGGCTCCGATGTGCTCGCCGACTCGGTGGCG
>JANPCI010000396.1:0-2240 GCA_031430875.1 Actinomycetes bacterium
GCCGAATCCGAGCGATGGGCCGGTCGGCTTCCACGGAATCGGCACGCGGCAGCCGTCGCGCCCCTTGACGGTGTGGCCCGAGTCGTGCCAGATCGGATCCGCCAGCACGTCGACCGGAAGATTCCACGCTTCGGGCAGGCCCAGTTCGTCGCCCTGGTACACGTACGCGGATCCAGGTAGCGCCAACGTCACCATCGCTGCCGCCCGGGCGCGCCGGGCGCCGCGCCCGACGTCGAGGAGTTCGTGAGGCCCGTCAAGTAGCCACCGGCCCGGCTCGACGTCTCGTGGGAGCCCGTACCTCGTGGCGTGGCGGACGACGTCGTGGTTCGATAGCACCCAGGTCGGGTTCGACCCCACTGCGAGGGCCGAGAGGACGCTCTCGGAAATGATCGCACGGAACTCCTGAGCACCCCATGGCGCCGACAACAAGTCGAAGTCGAAGGCCTGGTGGTACTCGTCAGGGCGCAGGTAGAGAGGACGGCGTCCGGCCGCAACCCACGCCTCGGCGACCATCATCCGGTCGCCGTACTCGTCGAGCAGGCGCCGCCAGCGACGCACGATCGGGTGGATCTCATCGCGGTCGAGGTAGGGAACCGGTACGACGCCTCCCTTGCCGTCATTGGCCTCCAACCCTGCGTCGGGGTAGCCCGGCGCCTTCACGAGTGCGTGCGCCACGTCGATGCGGAACCCCGCCGCCCCACGATCGAGCCAGAACCGCATCACCGACTCGAACTCGGTGGACACGTCGGGGTGCTCCCAGTTCACATCGGGCTGACTCTCGTCGAACAGGTGGAGATACCACTCACCGTCGTCGACGCGGGTCCATGCAGGTCCGCCGAAGACCGACTGCCAGTCGTTCGGCGGCAGTTCGCCACGGTCGCCTCGGCCGTCGAGGAAGTGGTAGCGGGCCCGTGCGGACGAGCCCGGAGCGGACGCAACCGCGGCACGAAACCACTCGTGATCCCACGATGTGTGATTCGGCACGAGGTCGACGAGAACCCGGATCCCGTGCCGTCGGGCATCAGCGATGAACTCCTCGGCCTCGGCGGTGGTGCCGAACTGCTCGTTGATCTCCCGGTAATCGGCGACGTCGTATCCACCGTCGAGCAACGGCGAGCGATACCACGGATTGATCCACACCGCATCGACGCCCAGCTGTTCGAGATACGGCAGGCGGCTGCGCATTCCCGCGATGTCGCCCGTGCCGTCGCCGTTGCCGTCGGCGAACGATCGCACGTAGATCTGATAGACGACCGCGTGGCGCCACCACTCGTCGCCTGGAGGCACCGCTGCGGAGAGATCGGGATCGTGGTCCACGACGAGCGAAGGTACCGCACCCTCCACCACGTCGGCGACCACCACGGCGACTGCCGTCGGGGCGCACGGCGACCGCCGGCGATGCGGACGCTCCGCTCACAGCGCAGGCATCTGTAAACGCTTACACTGTCTCGCGCATGGAACCGACGAGCGAGTCGATGGCGCCGCGCCAGCGTCGGCCACGCATCGAAGACGTGGCGCAGGCCGCACACGTGTCGGTCGCCACGGTGAGTCGTGCACTGCGAGGCCTGCCCAACGTCGCCGAGTCGACGCGCTCGCGCGTGCTCGAGGTGGCGACGGCTATGAAGTACGAACCAGACCCAGCCGCCGCCCGGCTCGCAGCCGGTCGCACGCGGACCGTCATCGTTGTCGTGCCGCACCTGTCGAGTTGGTACTTCTCCACCGTCATCGCTGGAGCGGAAGCCGTGTGCAACGAATCCGGCTACGAGTTCCTCGTCGTCGGTGTCGGCACCATCACCGAGTGCGCCCGGCTCCTCGACGAGCCCTACCGGATCGAACGACGCACCGACGGTGTCATCCTCGTCAACATCCAGGCCACCGATGCGCAGGCACGCTCGTTGCGCGAGCGTGGTGTGGCGCTGTCGACGGTCGGCACCCGGGCCAGTGGGTCGCCATCGGTCTTCATCGACGACGAGGAGGTCGGTCGACTCGGTGCCACCACCCTCGCCGAGCTCGGGCACCGCCGAATCGGTCTGATCAGCGGGCTCGGCGAGGACCCGCTGAACTTCGAGGTGCCGAGACGACGCACCGCAGGGTTCCTCGCCGGCCTCGCTGCCGCCGGATTGTCGCACGACGTGTCCCTCGAAGTCGGCGGCGACTTCGGCATCGACGGTGGCCAGGAAGCGATGTCGCACCTCCTCGATCTCGACGACCCGCCGACTGCGGTCTTCGCGATGTCCGAC
>JANPCI010000397.1:0-13511 GCA_031430875.1 Actinomycetes bacterium
CGGCATCGTCGTAGCCGAGTCGCCTCGCAAGGGGGCGGCCGGTGTGGAAGTGGTGCACGCCGTGTGGATCGATCGCGACGTCGCGGTACTTCTCGCGCACCTGTGAGCGCAGCGTGTCGACATCGACGAGCAGTTCGTTCGACATGATTGGTCCCCCATCCTCGTGGGCGATGCCCGCGACGCGTTACTTGTTATTCAAAGTACGCCTTGAATAAGGGGATGGCAAGGGAAAGTTGCACGATCGGTGACCGCTCAGCGCGGGTGGGTCTCGTACATGCGCACGGCGACGATCAGGCCGGAGATCGCCGTGAGTGCCGCGACCGCGTAGATGGCGGCGGGGATGGAGACGAGGTCGGCAAGGATGCCGGCGAGGAGGGCGCCGACGGCGAAGCCGCTGTCGCGCCAGAGCCGGTAGATGCCGACTGATCGGGCGCGCCAGGCGGGGTGGGCGACATCGCCGATCGCGGCGAGCAGAGTCGGGTAGACCATGGCCGTGCCGGCGCCGAGCACCATGGCGCCGATGGCCCAGGCGGCGAAGCTGCCGGTGGCGGCGATCGAGGCGATGGCGACGGCCTGGGTGAACATGCCCGCAACGATGAGCGGCTTGCGCCCGATGCGGTCCGAGAGCGCGCCGGTGTAGAGCTGTCCGAGGCCCCACACTGCCGGGTAGAGGGCTGCGAGGACACCGATGCGTCCGATCGAGAGACCGGAGGCGGCGAAGAAGATCGGGAACAGTCCCCAGGCGAGTCCGTCGTTGAGGTTGTTGACGAGCCCGGCTTGCGAGCACGACGACAGTGCCTTGTCGCTGAACGAGGTGAGCCGGAAGATCTCGCCGGTGGTGAGGTCCGCATGGTGCGCATCGCTGGAGGCGACGTGGCTGGCGGCCTCGTGGCGGGCGTATCCCTGGGTCTCGCGAACGGCGAACACCGACAGGCCCAGTCCGAGTCCGGCGTAGGCGAGGCCGAGGAAGAACGGCTCGGGACGAAGCCCCCAGCGCTGGGCGATGTATCCCGTCGCGAGGGCGGTGACGGCGACGGCGCCGTAGCCGGCTGCCTCGTTGAAGCCCATCGCGAAACCTCGTCGGGCGGGTCCGACGAGGTCGATCTTCATGACGACCGTGGTCGACCACGTGAGCCCCTGGTTGATGCCGAGCAGCACGTTGGCGAACACCACCCACCCCCAAGTCGGGGCCCACATGAGCAGCAGCGGGATCGGCAGAGCGATGATCCACCCGGCGACCAGTACCGGTTTGCGGCCGAATCGGTCCGAGAGGGTCCCGGCGAAGAAGTTCGTTGCTGCCTTCACGGCACCGAAGGCGACGATGAACGTGAGCGTTGCGGTGAACGCCGTGAGACCGAACTCCGAGTTGGCGAGCAATGGGAGGACGGTGCGTTCCTGGCCAATCATTCCGCCGACGAGGGCATTGACGCCGACGAGCAGCGCGAACTGACCGAGGTTCTCCTTGAGCCCGAGTCGCAGTGGAGCGTCGGTCGTGTGGCCGATCACGGCCCGACGTCCAGTGGTCGGCGGGTCGCGATGGCCCAGTCGTCAGGGCCAGCATCGATCACCGTCACCTGGCCGCGGACGGCCAGCAGGCTGGCGCCGGTCATCGCCCGCTCGCCGTGGCCGCACATCAGGGTCAACGGCCCGGTCGGCAACACGGCAGTCGCGATCTGGCCGAGTTCCACGTTGACGGCGTCGGGGACGTGGCCGGCCGCGAACTCGCTGGCCTGGCGGACATCGATCACCTGGCCCCTCAGGTCAGCGGCGTGGACGAAGGACGTCGCTGCTACCGGCCGACCGGAGCTCGTCCAGGCGTCGACGCCGCCGGCGAGTTCACCGACCAGGTGCTCGTGGCCGACATCGAGGCACTGCCGCACGAGGTCGGCACGGTCCTGATCGTCGTCAAGCACGAACACGAGGCGCTGATCCGGTTCGACGAGCCAGCCCAGCCAAGTGGCGAACACGGGCCGCAGCGTGTTCGACAACGATCCCGGTAGGTGGCCCGCCGAGAACGCAGCTGCCGGTCGCGCGTCGATCACGACGCCACCCGAGCGGAGGTGGACCTCGACGGCGTCGGCCGACAGCGCACGCAGCTGGGGGATCGTGTCGTGCCGTTCGGGTCCGAGCCGGTTCAGCTCGGGGAGGCGAGCGAAGTAGGTGGGGAACGTGCCGAATCCGTCGAGCAACCGGTCGACGAACAGGTCCTCGTCGGCGATCGAGAACAGCGGGTTGGTGTCACGTTCGTGGCGCAGCGTCGACGTGCGCCGCGACGCACCGGGCGCAGAGCAGAACGACCCTGCCCCGTGCGTCGGGTACACGACGAGCTCGTCAGGGAGTTCGTCGAACCGGCGCAGCGACCGGAACATCTCATGGGCGAGCGGCTCCGCGAGGTCGGGCCCGCACAGATCGGTTCGTCCGACCGTGCCCACCATCAGCGAACCGCCGGAGAACAACGCAACCGGCGTGCCGCGATCGGTGAACACATAGGCGTGATGGTCCGGCGTGTGGCCCGGGGTGGCCAGTGCGGTCACCCCGATCCCAGGGGTGAGCGCGATCTGATCACCGTCCACGACCGAGCGATGGGGCGACGCCAGTCGTGACGCCTCTGGAGCGATGAACACCGCTCCATGACGTGCCGCGAGTCCGGGGCTGCCTGTGACGTAGTCGGCGTGAGAGTGGGTGTCGATCGTCCAACCGATGCGCGCTCCGAGCTGGTCGGCAAGCTGCTCGTGTGCGATCGGGAAGCGCGGCGGGTCGACCACCGCTGCAGTTCCATCGCCCAGATCGACGACGTACGACGAGTGACCGAGGCCCCCGTCGACGAATTCGTGCACGCGCATCCTGTTCCCCTGCATTCTCAAAGAAGTACTTGAATAGCCTGGACCGGATACTATCTGCTCAAGTGGTTCCTTGAGCATGGAGGAGATCTGGTGGGTGACAGAGTCACGAAGGACGCGCTGTTCGACGGGTTCGCGGACATTGCCAAAGCGCTCGCCAACGGGCGGCGAGCGGAGTTGATCGACGTACTCGCCCAGGGCGAGCGCCACGTCGAGGAACTCGCCGCCGAGATCGGCCAGAGTGTCGCCAACACCTCATTCCACCTCCGGACTCTCGCTGCTGCCGGCCTGGTCGTCACCCGCCGCGACAAGACCCGCATCTACTACCGCTGTGCATCGGATCGCGTCATTGACTTGTGGTTTGCGTTGCGCGACGTCGCCGCGACCCATCACGCCGAGCTCGACGAGCTTGCGACGAGGTACCTCGGACACCGAGACGAAATGGATCAGGTGAGCCGAGCTGAGCTCACTGCGCGCCTCGACGCCGGTGACGTCATCGTGGTCGATGTCCGCCCGGCCGCGGAGTATGCGGCCGGCCACATCGCCGGTGCGCGGTCGATCCCTTCCGACCGTCTCGCCAGAGAGCTGCGCAACCTGCCCCCTGACGTCGAGGTGGTCGCGTACTGCCGCGGCCCGTACTGCGTGTTCGCCGACGAGGCGATCAGGTTGCTGCGCCGCCGGGGTCGGACCGCTCGCCGTCTCGAGGACGGCTTCCCCGAGTGGCGCCGCGCCAACCTGCCCGTCCAGTCACTGTCCATTACGAACGCCCTGTGAGCGCAGCGGTTCCATCCGGCAGACTGTGCACATCATGTCGGACCCGCTCGCCACGATCTCGGACCTGCTCGAACCGATCTTCGCCGGTCTGAACGGCGGCGAGCCGGCGGATCCGACGGTGCGTTCCTCCGATCGGGCCGATGCGCAGATCAACGGCGCGCTGGCACTCGCCAAGAAGATCGGCGGCAACCCGCGCGACATTGCGCAGGCAATCGTCGACTCCGGAGTACTCGACGGTGTCGCCTCCGAGTTGGAGATCGCCGGGCCGGGCTTCGTCAACGTGACGTTCTCGCCGGAGTTCCTCTCGGCGCAGCTCGCTGCCGTCGCGGTCGACGATCGGCTCGGCGTGCCCGCTGCCTCGGACGCGCTCACCGTCGTTGTCGACTACTCGGCGCCCAACGTTGCAAAGGAGATGCACGTCGGCCACCTGCGCTCCACGGTGATCGGTGACTCACTGGTGCGTCTTCTCTCGTTCCTCGGGCATCAGGTGATCCGCGAGAACCACATCGGTGACTGGGGCCGTCCCTTCGGCATGCTCATCGAACACCTGCTCGACCTCGGTGAGAATGTGGCCGCCGAGGGCCTGACGCAGGGTGATCTGGACGGTTTCTACAAGCAGGCCAACGCCAAGTTCGCCGAGTCTGAAGAGTTTCAGGAACGCGCCCGGGAGCGCGTCGTGCTCCTGCAGCGCGGTGACGCCGAGACGTCGCGCTTGTGGCAGCGCCTCGTCGAGATGTCCACCGCGTACTTCAACACGGTCTACTCGAAGCTCGGGGTGTTGTTGACCGACGACGACCTCGCCGGGGAGAGCGTGTACCAACCGCTGATGGACGCGACTGTGGAGCGTCTCGATGGGTCCGGTCTGCTCGAGGAGAGCGACGGTGCCAGGGTGGTGTTCCCGCCGGGGTTCGACAACCGTGACGGCGACCCGTTGCCGCTGATCATTCAGGCCAGCACCGGAGGCTTCAACTACGCCACGAGCGACCTCACCTGCGTGATCGACCGGGTTGAACGCCTTGGCGCCGACCTGATGCTCTACGTCGTGGGCGCGCCGCAGGCCCAGCACCTGCAGATGGTCTGGAAGGTGTGCGAGATGGCCGGATGGTTGGTGCCGCCCGTCGAGGCGGTGCACGTCGGTTTCGGCAATGTGCTGGGCTCGGATCGCAAGATGCTGCGCAGCCGCTCGGGCGATTCGGTCAAGCTGGTCGACCTACTCGACGAGGCGATCGACCGCGCCGACGCGGCGATCG
The DNA here is from genome assembly GCA_031430875.1 of Actinomycetes bacterium. Classification (GTDB taxonomy): domain Bacteria; phylum Actinomycetota; class Acidimicrobiia; order Acidimicrobiales; family Ilumatobacteraceae; genus Sva-07. The sequence goes on from JANPCI010000397.1 coordinate 4,865, forward strand.
TCGAAAAGAACCCAGATCTCGATGGCGACGAGCGCGCCAACGTGGCGCGCATGATCGGGATCGGCGCAGTGAAGTACGCCGACCTCTCGACCGACCGGATCAAGGACTACGTGTTCGACCTCGACCGGATGGTGTCGTTCGACGGGAACACCGGGCCGTATCTCCAGTATGCGCACGCCCGAATCTGCTCGATTTTCCGGCGTGCCGACATCGACCGTTCGGCGGTGCACGGAATGTCATTTCTGCTCGACACTCCGCAGGAGCGGGACCTCGCGCTGCGTTTGCTCGCGTATCCGACGGCGATCGACGCCACGCTCGACACCTACAGCCCGCACAAACTGTGCACCTATGTGTACGACCTCGCCACCGACTTCACGGCGTTCTACGAACACTGTCCGGTCCTCAAGGCCGACGAACCGTTGCGCTCGAGTCGCCTCGCTCTCGCCGATCTCACCGCTCGTATCCTCGACCACGCCCTCGACCTCCTCGGCATCGACGCCCCGGAGCAGATGTGATTGCCCCCACCCCCACCCCCCACAGCGCCCCCCACAGCGCCCCCCACAGCGGTTTGCGTGACAGTTCTGTTGGGACGGGCCAACAGAACTGCAACGCAAACCGGGTTTTGGGCGGGGTGTTGGAGGTGGAGGGATGACGGCGATCTCGCGGCGGCTGTTGTCCGACACGGCGGCGATCGGCCATGACGGGATGCTCGAGATCGGTGGATGCTCGGTGGAGCAACTCGTCGAAGAGTTCGGCACACCGTTGTTCGTGTACGACGAAGCGCATCTGCGCGCCCGATGCCGCGAAGCTGTCGCCACGTTCGGTCCCGAACGCGTGATCTACGCCACGAAGGCCTTCCTGTGTCGGGCAATGGCGCGTCTCGCGTGCGACGAAGGCCTGTTGCTCGACGTCGCCACCGGTGGGGAACTGCATGTCGCGCTCGCCGCGGGGGTGCCGGCGAACGCTTGCACACTCCACGGCAACAACAAGTCCGGTGCCGAACTCCGCGACGCGATCGAGGCCGAGGTTCGCTACATCGTCGTCGATTCGTTCGACGAACTCGATCGCCTCGACGTCCTTGCTGCCACCGGTGCCGGCCCGACCCCGCGTGTCGTACTGCGGATCACGCCCGGCGTACATGCTCACACCCACGAGTTCATCGCCACCGGCCAGGACGATTCGAAGTTCGGCTTCAACCTTGCCAATGGTGACGCCCTGCTTGCGGTCGACCGTGCTCGCCGGTCCGAGTCGGTCGACCTCGTGGGAGTGCATTGCCACATCGGCTCCAACGTGTTCGCGGCGTCGTCGTTCGCCAAGGCCGCCGAGGTGATGGCCAACTTCACCGTGCCCCTCGACCTCCCCGAACTGATCCTCGGCGGGGGCCTCGGGGTCGCCTACCTCGAGTCGGAGGAAGCGCCGACGATCACCCAGTGGGGGAGCGTGCTTCTCGACGCCTGCGAGTCGCTCGGCGTGCGCTCACGAGTGAGCGTCGAACCTGGCCGCGCCATTGTCGCGGCAGCTGCCATGACCATCTACACGGTCGGCACCATCAAGGAAATCCCCGGCGTGCGCACCTATGTCGCCGTCGATGGCGGCATGAGCGACAACCCGCGCCCGGTGCTCTACGGCTCGGGATACGAGTCGTTCCTGCCGAGAGAGCTCGACGGCGAGCGTGAGCTCACGGTGCGTCTCGTCGGCAAGCACTGCGAGTCCGGCGACGTGCTCGCGTTTTCCGCGCAGGTGCCGTCCGACATCGCCGTCGGTGACCTGCTCGCGATGCCGGTGACCGGTGCATACGGCCACTCGATGGGTTCCAACTACAACAAGATCACGCGGCCGCCAGTGGTCTTCGTCGCCGACGGCGATGCTCGTCTCGTGGTGCGTCGCGAGACCTACGACGACCTGCTGTCGACCGACGTCGGTTGACCTACGATTCCGCGATGGGATCGCTTCTCGGGTCGATACGACGCCTCTTCGGCAAGACGGCACGCTCGATCTCTCCGTCCAAGTCGACATCCGGCAAGTCGTCGAGCCGTACGACCACGAATGCGACCGAGGCACCAAGTCGGACGCGGCCGGTCACCAAGGGTGTGCGGGTCGAGTACACCCCCGACCTGGATGGCGATCCCGACCCCGGTGAGGTCGTGTGGACGTGGGTGCCATACGAGGACGACCCGAGCCAGGGCAAGGACCGCCCCGTGGTGATCATCGGGCGCACCGGCGACGATCTGGCAGGTGTGCCCCTCACCTCCAAGGATCACGACCGCGACGACGAGATTCCGGTCGGCACCGGCCCATGGGACCGCGACGGACGGCAGAGCTTTGCAAAGGTCGACCAACTGCTCTCGATCGATCCCGACGCTGTTCGACGCGAAGGCGCGATTCTGTCTCGCAATCACTTCGACGATGTCGTCGCCGGGGTCGCAAGGTTCCACGACGTCAACGAGACCTGACCAGCCCGGCTCAAGATCGGGTCGGTCAGGGCGTCGCCGTCATCGTCTCGTCGATCGGCTCGGCGATCAGCGCTGCCAGTGCGGTGCCTGTCGATCCGTCTGCCTCCACCACCAGATACACGCCGTACCGGTCGTCGAGATCGAGCCACGGTGTCGCCCCGTAGGCCCCCGGGTCGCTCAATCTGCCCGTGTCACGGTTGATCCACCAACCCATCCCGTACCCCCTTGCATTGGCTGACCCGTCGTACACCTCGGCGATCCGGTCGGCGTGCATCCGGTCGATCGCTGCCGGGGTGAGCACCTGGCGATCGCCGCATCGGCCTTCACGGAGGTGCATCAGGAGCAACTCGGCGTAGTCGGGCGCCGTGATGTAGGCGCCGCCCTCCATGTTCGGGTTGTCGGTCGGCTCGAGGGTGGCGGGGTCGGCATCGAACGCGCTCGGGTAGGTGAACCCGAACGTGCCGAGCTGGGTCCATTGGTTGTTGAACGCGAGCGAGTCAACGCCGCAGGGTCCGACGTAGATGTCGTCGATGAGCTCAGCCCACGTTCGGCCCGACGCGGCCTCGGCCACTGCGCCGGCAACCTGCCACTGGGCGCCGCCGTAGCGGAACTCGGTATCGGGAGCGGCGATGTCGGCATCGTCGCGGTCGGTGGTGAAGATCGACGCAGCACATTCGGCCAACGTGCCCCCGGCGAGGTACTGGCAGATGTATGGCGAATAGACAGGGTTGGGCAGTAGCCCGACCAGGCCCGAACTGTTCGACAGCAGCTGGGCCGGTGTGATCAGTGGGTTGCCGGCACCCCAGTCGACGACGTCGGCGACCGGGGCATCGATGTCGAGAAGCTTCTGGTCGTCGAGGGCCATCAGCACCCCGGCAACGATCATCTTGCTCGATGAGGCGATCAGCGAGACGCGCTCGGCGCTGAACTCACCCCAGTACTCCTCGTGGACGATGCCATCACGTTCATCGACGATCACCAACCCGGCACCCTCGAGTCCTCGTTCATCGACGAACGCCTGGACCACCGGTGAGATCGCCGAGAAGTCGTAGGAACGTGGCGCTGCGGTGCTGGTCGACGTGCTGGTCGATGTACTGGTCGCCGCGTTCGTCGAAGGGGGCGCAGCAACGGTCGTCGGAGTGGTCGACGCGACGGCGGCGTCGCCACTCGTGTTCGGCCGTGTCGATGAATCGGCGTTCGTCGATGTGCACGAGGCAGCCGCCAGCACAACGAGCGCCGTTGCAAGGTGCGCTCCTTTCATCGAGTCGATCGCCTGGTTTCACCAGCGGGCACCGAAACGGTCATCGGGCGAACGTATCTGTCCCGTAGTCTCCAAGGTCGTGACGAGCAGCGTGAAAACAGTCCGGATCGGTGTTCTCGGGTGCGGCAACGTGGGGGCTGCGTTCGTGCAGCTCGTCGAGGCCCAACGCTCCTTCGTCGAGCGTCGCACCGGTTTGCGGCTCGAGGTGACCCGGGTCGCTGTTCGCAACCTGTCGGCTCCTCGCGACGTCGACCTCGCCGATGGCGTGCTGACCCGCGATGCACACAGCGTCGTCGCCGATCCCGATGTCGATCTGGTCGTCGAGGCGATCGGTGGCATCGAGCCGGCCCGTGAGCTGATCCTGGCCGCGCTGGCCAACGGTAAGCCGGTCGTCACTGCCAACAAGGAGCTGCTCGCCAACGTCGGCGCCGAGCTCTACTCCGCTGCTGACACGGCGGGTCGCGACCTGCTCTTCGAGGCGGCCGTCGCCGGGGGTATCCCGATCGTTCGAGCCTTGCGCGAGAGCCTCCACGGCGAACCGATCCGCCGTGTGCTTGGCATCATCAACGGCACCACTAACTTCATCCTCACCAAGATGACCGACGCGGTCGCCGGTGGCGGAGAGGCCGACTACGCAACGGCGCTGGCCGAGGCGCAGCGGCTCGGGTTCGCCGAGCGTGACCCGACCGCCGACGTTGAAGGGTTCGATGCCGGCGCCAAAGCAGCGATCATCGCCACCGTCGCATTCGGCGCAAAGGTCGTGGCGGGGGATGTCTACCACGAGGGAATCAGCCGGGTCACCGGCGCCGAGATCGCCATCGCCCACCGTCTCGGCTACGTCGTCAAGCTGCTGGGGATCATCGAACGTGACTCTGACTCTGGCGAGATCAGCGTGCGGGTGCATCCGGCCATGGTGCCGTTGCACCATCCGCTGGCGTCGGTGCGCGACAGCTTCAATGCGGTGTTCGTCGAGGGCGATTTCGTCGGCTCGCTGATGTTCTACGGCCGGGGCGCCGGCGGGGCCCCGACGGCGAGTGCTGTGTTCGGCGACGTGGTCGATGCGGCGATCAATCTGCGAAACGGCACCCATGGCTCGCTCGGCGCGCTCGAGCCCGCAACGGTGCTCGCCATCGACGAGACGTCGGCGGAGTATCTGTTGGGCCTCGACGTTGCCGACCGCCCCGGCGTACTGCATGCCGTCACCGGCGTCTTCGCGCAGCATGGTGTGAGCATCCGCGTCGCCGAGCAGGAGGGCAACGGGCCCGACGCTCGTCTGGTGTTCATCACCCACGAAGCCCGCGAGTCCGACGTTCAGGCCACCGTGCGAGCGCTGCGTGAACTCGAGGTCGTGCGTAGCGTCGGCGGTCTGCTGCGTGTGATCGGCGACTGAGGTGCGCTACGTCTCCACGCGCGGGAGCGCGCCGGAACTCGGGTTTGCCGATGTGCTCCTCGCGGGCCTGGCCACCGACGGCGGGCTGTACGTGCCCGAGCGATGGCCGACGCTCGCGCCGAGTTCTGCGGTCACCTACGTCGAACGGGCAGTCGAGGTGATGCTGCCCTTCGTCGAGCCCGACCTCGATGAACTGACCTTGACCCAGCTGTGCACCGAGGCCTACGCCACGTTCCGCCATCCAGCCGTGGTGCCGTTGGTGCAACTCGACCATCGCCACTGGGTGCAGGAGTTGTTCCACGGTCCGACCCTCGCATTCAAGGACGTCGCGCTGCAGCTCGTCGGTCGGATGTTCGACCACGTGCTGGCTCAACGCGGCCGGCGGGTGACGATCGTCGGCGCCACCAGCGGCGACACCGGGTCGGCCGCAATCGACGGGATTGCGGGGTGCGCACACGTCGACATCGTGATCCTCTACCCGCTCGGCCGCACGAGCGACGTGCAGCGCCGTCAGATGACAACCGTCGATCAACCGAACGTCCACGCTGTTGCCGTCGAGGGCACGTTCGACGACTGCCAAGACCTCGTCAAGGCGATGTTCAACGATGCCGCATTCCGCGAACGCAATCAGCTGGCGGCAGTGAACTCGATCAACTGGGCGCGCGTGATGGCGCAGACCGTCTACTACGTGACGGCGGCCGAGACGTTCGCCGATCCCGTTACGTTCAGCGTGCCGACCGGCAACTTCGGCAACGTGCTCGCCGGCTGGATCGCCCGCGAGATGGGGGCGCCGATCCGAGACTTCATCGTGGCGTCGAACACCAACGACATCTTGTCGCGTTTCATCAACGACGCCGACATGACGACGCGTGACGTGGTGCCCACCGTGAGTCCGTCGATGGACATCCAGGTGTCGTCGAACTTCGAGCGCTTGCTGTTCGAGATGAACGGCCGCGATGGCGGGATGACCGCGGAGCAGTTGACCCGCCTTCGCTCAACGGGCTCTCTCGACGTGGAGCCCGATCAGCGCGAACAGTTCATCTCGGGTCACTTCCGGGCGGCGGCGTTCGACGACGAAGCAACGATGACGGAGATCGGCCGCGTCTACCGCGAGACGGGGATGCTGCTCGACCCGCACACGGCCACCGGCACTGCGGCCGCCGCACTTCTCACCGGCCTCGACGGGCCCGACCATCCGGTCGTGACGATGGCCACCGCGCACCCGGCCAAGTTTCCCGACGCCGTCGAGCGCGCTACCGGCCGTCGCCCGGCGCTTCCCGAGCATCTCGCCGATCTCTTCGACCTCCCCGAGCGCACCCAGACCGTCGCCAACGACCTCGCCGCCGTGCAGGCCCTCCTCGAACACCTCACCATCCCCTGACGAGATCGGCTCCCCCGAACTCCCCGGCCATCTGAACCCCTGAAATTCGGAGCCAATGTTGCGCTGAGCGCAACGCTCACTCCGAATTTCAGATCGGGGAGGTTGGGGGAGGATGCGTGGAGGGACAGGGTGGACGTGGTATGTTGACGGTTGCTCGGTTCGTCCGGGCCGCACCCCGAGATCTCGGTCGTGTGCGAATTCTGCCAGGGGAAATCCGTCTGTCAGCGCGATGTGCGCAACACACACCCCTCCCCCTGGTACTCCAACACTCGTGTCGTCGTTCCGGCGAACGAGAAGAGAGGAACCCTCGTGGCCGCAGCGGCACTCGAACAGTCCATGCTCGAATCCAAGGACAAGGACACACTTGTGGAGATGGCCAAGGCGCTGGGCGTCAAGGTCAACGCCCGACTCAAGAAGTCCGAGATCATCGACAAGATTCTCGACACGACCGGATCGAGCAGCGCACCTGCACCGGCCGCTCCTGTCGAGACACCACCGGCTGCGGTGGCTGCAGCAACGAACGGAGCCGCCGAAGCGGCCGCCCCCGAGGTTGTTCTCGGACTCGACGGCGAACCCCTCGCCGATTGGGAGATCGAACTCGCCAGCACCGGCGTGGCTGGTGACGTCGATGACACTCCGGCAACCGGCGATGTGCCACAGCCCGGCGATGCAAACCGCAACGAACAGCCTCGCGCCGACCGCACTCGCAACGACCAGCAGGGCGCCAACCGCAATCGCAACAACGACCAGAGCGCCAACCGCAACGATCAGGGCGCCAATCGCAACAACGACCAGGGCGGCAACCGCAACCGGAACGACAGCGACGCAGCCGACGGCAACAAGCGTCGTCGGCGCCGTCGTAAGGGTCGCGGCGGTCAAGAAGGTCCCCAGGGCGAAGACGTCGAGCTGATCGAGCAGGATCATGGCTTCGAGAGCACCGAGCCCGTTGACGTCGAGGGCTACCTCGACATCCGCGACGAGGGCTACGGCTTCCTGCGTGTCAACGGCTACCTGCCGGACAAGGCCGACGCGTACATTCCGCTGAAGCTGGCCCGCCAGTACGGCTTACGCAAGGGCGATCACATCACCGGCAAGGTCCGTCCGGCCGGCCGCAACGAGAAGAACCCGGGTCTGCTCGAGGTCTACACCGTGAACGGCGGCGACCCCGACAACGCCAACAAGCGGCCGCATTTCGAGAGTCTCACTGCGCTGTTCCCCGATCAGCGCCTCACGCTGGAAGATCCGAACGATCCGTCGAACATGACGGCGCGGATCATCGACCTCGTGTCACCGATCGGAAAGGGCCAGCGCGGCATCATCGTGTCGCCTCCCAAGGCCGGCAAGACCACGATCATGAAGACGATCGCCAAGTCGATCGAACTCAACAATCCTGATGTGCACCTCATGGTGCTGCTCATCGACGAGCGGCCCGAAGAGGTCACCGACATGCGCCGCAGCGTCAAGGGTGAGGTCATCTCCTCGACCTTCGATCGGCCGAGCGATGAGCACACCCATGTCGCCGAGATGACAATCGCCAAAGCGCGTCGCATGGTCGAAGACGGCAAGGACGTCGTCATCATGCTCGACGGCATCACGCGCCTCAGCCGGGCCTACAACCTTGCTGCCCCTGCGAGCGGCAAGATCCTGTCCGGCGGTATCGACGCCGGTGCGCTGTACCCGCCGAAGAAGTTCTTCGGTTCGGCCCGCAATGTGGAGGAGGGCGGCTCGCTCACCATCCTCGCGACGGCGCTCGTCGACACCAACAGCCGGATGGACGAAGCGATCTTCGAGGAGTTCAAGGGCACGGGCAACATGGAGCTGCGCCTCGACCGCAAGGTCGCCGAGCGTCGCATCTACCCGGCCATCGATGTCGACGCGTCGTCGACTCGTCACGAGGAACTCCTCTTCGACCGTAAGCAGCTCCAGCAGGTCTGGAAGCTGCGCCGAGTGCTGTCGGGCCTCGCCCAGGACGGCAGTGCCGCAGCAGGCCTCGAGCTGCTCATCGACCGGCTCAAGACCTTCCGCACCAACGACGAATTCCTCGCGGAAATCGCCAAACAGCCCTGATCACACGGTGCCGGGGGGGAAAGGGGGGAAGAGGAGGGGGTTGGCGGCCGCCGCGGGGGGGCGGGGGGGTTGGGGTGGTGGGGTTTGGAGATGGG
>JANPCI010000398.1:0-3065 GCA_031430875.1 Actinomycetes bacterium
GACGGCCGCAGCGCACCCACGCCGGTCGCCACGTTGCAGTGCGCTCACAGCGGGCCCGAGGTCGCCGGCCGGCCACGGAAGCTCTGCGAGCACAACTGGCGAGAGGCGAACCGTGTTGGCCGACAGCCCGGTGCCGGCGCCTCGATGCCACAGCCACGCCGAGGCGAACCCCGACGTGAGCACCGCCGCGATCTCCCACGCTGCCGCTGCGAGTTCCGCCGGCGAGCCGCGTTCCTCGTCGTCCCAGTGCGCCCCTTGGGGGTAGACGCCGATCACGGGCACTCCGGGCAGCCAGTCACCTTCCGGATCGCACACAGCCTCGATGATCTGGGTCTGGTTGGCCACCAGCACCTTGGGCACGAGGCGACGCCGGGCCCACTCCTGCATCTTCGGATCGAGCCGAGCGACGTCGACCCGCGGTCGCTCCCAACGGCGTCGGGCGAACGTGATCGGCTGTCGCCCCCACCACGACACCCCGGGATCGATCAGACCGCTCGTGACGAGGGGCGGCCCATCGGTGTGGTCGCCGACCGCAGGGATCAGCCCGTAGTACTCGTCGCGGAAGTTGGCGTTGAGGCGGGCCCGGTCGCCGAGGCGCCCATTAAAGGCAACGTCGCTCGGGAGCTCGGGGACACCGCTGCGTCGGGTGATCACCTGCGACCATGCTGATCGCTCGACGCCGGCCTGTCCGAACTCGAACGCCACCACGCACGTGTGCACCTGCGCGTCGAAGACCCGATCGGGGTTCCACCACGACCAGACGAGCGCGGCCCCCTCGTCGATGCGGGAGCGGATCGCGGCTGCATCGCGCGATGCCAGGAGCGACTGGGGCAGAACGAACGCGAGTCGGCCGCGGTCGGGATCGACCAACTCGGCGCCGAGCGCCAGGAACTCCACGGCAACGTCGGCATAGGGCCCGCCGCCCCGCGTGCTCGCGCCGCCCCGAGTGTTGGCACCGGCCATCTGCGACAGGAATGGCGGATTGCCGATGACGAGGTCGTATCGGGCGCTCGGCCACGATCGCGTGAGGGCGTCGTCGAGATGGATCGTGGCCTCCGGAACAGCCGCTCTCGCCATCCGAACCGCAGTCGGGTCGATATCGACGCCGTGTAGTGCGACCTCGCCGCCGAGCAACCGGACACGCTCGGCAACCGCCCCGAGGAACCGTCCGTCGCCGCAGGCCGGGTCGAGTACCGCGATCGGCCGACCCGCTCGTGAGGCGACGAACTCGGGCGTGATCACTGCATCGACCACGGTGCGGACCAGATCGTCCGGCGTGTAGAACGAACCGAGCAACTTGGCATCGGCCCGAGTAGTCACGGCCGCACACTACGTGGCCGGTTTGCGGCGAGCACCGGACTCATTGGGCCGGACTCATTGGGCCGGCCGGGCGCCCTGCGATCTACAGTCGCCGACGTGACCGAGCCGGCCGCCCCCAGTCGCTACCTCGAGTTCGATCGGGCGGCGTGGTCGTACCTGCGGGCAGCCACGCTGTTGACCCTCGAGCAACCAGAGCTCGAACGACTCCGGGGCATCAACGATCGCATCGACCTCGACGAGGTCACCACGGTGTACCTCCCGTTGAGCCGGCTGCTCAATCTGTACGTCAGTGCCACCCAGGATCTCCACAAGGTGTCCGCGACGTTCCTCGGCACAATCGCACCGAAGGTTCCGTACGTGATCGGCATCGCCGGCAGCGTGGCGGTCGGCAAGAGCACCTTCGCCCGCATCCTGCAGGCGCTGTTGGCTCAATGGCCGGACCATCCCAAGGTCGACCTGATCACGACCGACGGCTTCCTCTACCCCAACAAGGTGCTCGACGAACGCGGGATGATGAACCGCAAGGGGTTCCCCGAGTCGTACGACACCCGTGCGCTGCTCGACGTGCTCCGGCGGATCAAGAGTGGTGTCGAAAATGTCGAAGCCCCCGTCTACTCCCACGTGGTGTACGACATCGTGCCCGATGAACACGTCGTGGTTCGCAGCCCCGACATCGTGATCATCGAGGGCCTCAACGTGCTGCAGACGCGTAGTGGGGCACCCGAGTTCGTGAGCGATTACTTCGACTTTTCGATCTACATCGACGCCGACGAACCCGACATCGAGCAGTGGTACGTCGACCGCTTCCTCGCACTTCGGGCTTCGGTGTTCCAGGACCCCAACTCGTTCTTCCGGTTCTATGCCGAGTTGAGCGACGACGAGGCCGACGAGACCGCACGCCGCATCTGGCGCGACATCAATGGCCTGAACTTGCGCGAGAACATCGCGCCAACTCGTGACCGTGCATCGCTCATCGTGCACAAGACCGCCGACCATCGCGTCGACCACGTGCAACTGCTGCGCCTCTGACCGGCGCCCGGTACGACCCCCAAGGGCGAACCGCGAAGCGGCGGGGGGCTGGGTACGGTCGTTGTCATGACGCGACGATTGGCCGGGCGATACGTGCTCGGTGACCAACTCGGCGCCGGCGGTACATCTCGAGTGCACGCCGCTGTCGACGAGCGGCTTGGCCGCCGGGTGGCAGTCAAACTCCTCGACGCCCGCATCGTCGCGGCAGCCGATCCGGTGGGACGTGAACGGTTCTTGCAGGAAGGTCAGACCACCGCCGGATTCAGCCATCGGCACGCAGTAACCGTGTTCGATGCGGGGGAGGACGACGGCGACCTGTTCATCGTCATGGAACTCGTCGAGGGGCCGTCGTTGGCCGAGTACCTTCACCGCACCGGTCCCCTCTCGGTCGACGAGACGGTCCGTCTGGCCGGTCAGGTGCTGTCTGTGCTGGCTGCGGCTCACGCTGCCGGCATCGTGCATCGTGACGTAAAGCCGGCAAACATCCTGATCGGAGCCGACGGGGAGACGAAGTTGGCCGACTTCGGGATCGCCAAGCGGTTCGACGACCTCGATGCCTCGGTCACATCCGTCGGCATGGTGATCGGCACGCCCCGGTATCTGGCGCCCGAGCAGGCGCTCGGTCTCCCTGTCACGCCTGCCACCGACGTGTACGCGATGGGCATCGTGATGTTCGAGATGCTCACCGGCCGCCGCCCGTTCGAGGCTGATTCACC
>JANPCI010000399.1:0-6061 GCA_031430875.1 Actinomycetes bacterium
TCGTCGGTCCAGCCTCCATCGGAGTAGTCGGCATGCTGGCTAGGTTGAAGCCGTACCCGGATCCGGGGCGGTAGCTCAGTTGGTTAGAGCAGCGGACTCATAATCCGTGGGTCGTGGGTTCGAGCCCCACCCGCCCCACCACCATATAGCTGGGCTGTTTCTTGAGTTCGGAGGGAACGAGCGGCCCCGAATTCGGAAGATCAAACATCTATCCAACAGTTTCCGACATGCGGACAACGGTCCCGGCATGGAGATTTCATTGGGGCGTCAGGCGCCACTCGGCGTCGGCTCGGCAGAGGGCGCCGGCCTGGTGGGTTCGCTGTAGCCGTCGAGTGGAGTGGGAACGATGTCGTCGGTGGCGACGTCGTCGGCAACGGCGAGCGCGAACACAGCGACGATGATCGCGACGATGGCACCGTTGAAGCCGTTGATGGAGTAGCCGATCACCCCGACTACTACGGGGATTGCGGGGCCGACGTACAACGATCGGTGGTCGATTCGGGGCCGCCACTGGTAGGCCTCGGCGAGCTGCATCGCCAGTGCGACGATTGCGACCAGGGCCACCTGCCATTCCGCTGCGACGCCGAGCCCTGCGAGGAGGAGGGGAAGCGACCCGATGAGGATGCCCACGTAGGGCACGATCGCCGCAAGCGCCCCGGCGAGCGCGAGCAGGCCAGGTGCTGGCACGCTCATCCACCAGCCGGCGAGCCAGATCGACAGACCCACGACGGTGGACAACACGATTGCTGCACCGACCTGGATCTGGGTGGCTCGTGCGGCAGCTGAGAGTGCCGCAGCGGTTCGTTTGCGCCGGTCCTCGGAGAGGCGCCCGAGTATGCCTGAGAGGGTTTCGGGGCCGAACACCATGAGAAAGATCGTCAGGATGAACGCCACGGCGTAGGTCGGTACCGACAGCACCGTCTCCCGGAGTGCATCGCTTCGACTGCCGAGGCGGTCTTCGGCTCGGGCGCTCAGTTCGTCGACCCGGTCGACAAGGCTGAGATCACGAGCGACTTCGCCGAGTTGGTCGTCGCGCGCCTCGATCTCAGCAGCGACGCGCGGGCCACGATCGGCCAGGAATTCGACCTGCTCTTGGACTTGGGTGACGTAGACGGAACGGATGGCGAGGCCGCCGACGCCGATGATCATGAACACGAGCAGGATCGCAAGGATCCGCGGGAGTGCTCTGGCGGCGACGGCGACGACCGGTGAGAGCAGGACGGCGCCGACGAGCGCTGCGAGCGCAAGCTCCATCACAGCGCTGGCGGCGACGAACACGTTGCGGGTGACGATCACGAGCAGGATGCCGCCGGCGACGTACAGCATCAGCGACCATTGGATCCGAGCGACTGGGGCAGTTGCCGGATCGGGCATTGCAGTACCGTACCGCGCTGTGCCGGACGATCGAGTTGCTGTACGACCGGACATTGCGACGATGTTCGCCATCGTCGCAGGGATACTGCTTGCCCTGGCCGTGCTGGGGCTCGTTCGTTCCTCGCAGGGGGTGCTGACCCCGTTGTTCGTCGGTGTGCTGTTCGCCCTGGCGCTCGATCCGGTGGTCGGGGTGCTGCAGCACCGTCTACATCGGAGCCGTGGCATCGCCACGCTGCTGATCGCTGTTGTGCTGGCGGTCTTTCTGGGGGTGGTCGTACTCCTGCTCGGACCGAAGGCCGTCGAGCAAGGATCGTCGTTCGCTGACGATCTGCCCGCCACCATCGAGGAGTTCTACAGTTGGCCCGTCATCGGCGATCGGCTCGAAGCGTGGGATGCGATCGGCCGGGCTGACGAGTTCGTCGCCGACCTGCCGAACCGCGTTGACACCGACGCGATCAGTTCGTTCGCCGAGCAGGCCTTTGGCGCCATCGGCGCCGCACTGCTCGTGTTGATCACCACGGTCGCCGTGCTCCTCGACGGTCCGGCCATCGTGCGGCGAGCGCGTCGGATCGTTCCGCCCGCGCGCCGGAGCGAGCCGATGAGATCGGTCGCATCGTGTACCGGTCGATCGCTCGGTACTTCGCCGGTTCGATCACCGTGGCGCTCCTGAACGGGACCGTGGTCATGGCAACGGGCTTGATCCTCGGGGTGCCGCTCGCGCTGTTGGCAGGGATCTGGGCTGCGATCACGAACATGATCCCGCAGATCGGCGGATTCCTCGGCGGATCGTTCTTCGTCGTGCTCGCGTTCAGCCAGGGCGCGTTGACCGGCGTGATTGCACTCGTCGTGTTCCTCGCCTACCAGCAGCTCGAGAACCACGTGATCCAACCAACCGTCATCGGCCGCGCCGTGCACCTCACCCCGCCGACAACGATGCTCGCCGCGCTCATCGGTGGCGCTGCCGGCGGCGTGCCGGGCGCGCTGGTGGCCACCCCACTCATCGGGGCCGCCAAATCCGTGTGGCTCGACGTCGTCGACCGCTGACGCAGCGTCGCTCGATCCCGTCTGTTCGGTGGGAGCTGTCCGAGCCTGGTGGTCAGTCGTCGTGTGGGGCGAATGGTCGCCTGAGCAACTTGCGCTTGGCGGTGGTGGCGGCATCGCTCGACGCGGTCCAGAGTGCAGCACCCACAAGGATGCCGACGGTGATCGACGCCACCGTCAACGCGGTCTGGTAGAAGTCGCCGCCGTCGACGCTGCTCACCCCGATGGCTTCGGTGACACCGATCAGTCCGGCGGCACCAGGCACCAGTAGCCAGAACGCCGGAAGGAACAGCGTCATCTTCGGTGGGCCGTCGGGCCGACCCGACAACCAAAGAATCAGCGGGGTCATCACGACGCCACCGAAGAATCCGGACAACTCCGCAGAGACGAGCGCCGCGCCGGCGGCCTGGCCGGCATACGCCGCGCACGACACGAGCAGAATCCATCCGAGTGTGCGCCGCGGCGCACAGTTGTACAGGTAGTGCCCGACAGTGATCACCACGAGCCCAACGAACGGGGTGAGCCAGCCGAACTGTTCGATCGGGTTGTCGACGAGGTCCGACTCGGGGACCTGGACCAACGCAGCAGCGGCGAGGATGCCGAACGCCATCAGCAGCAGGGTCACGACGGCTTCGACGAGGCGGCTGGCGCCGCTGACGGTGTCACCTGCGGCGAGTTCCATGGTGCCGGTGGTGAGCGCGGCGCCGGGCAGGAACAACACGAGCGGCGCGATCAGTAGTCGGATCGGGTTGTCGAAGGCATAGTTTGCCGCGAACTCGAACACCACGACGCTGACGACGAACGTCGCGAGGATCGGCATGATCGCGTCGAGCAGTGGGAGCTCCGCCACCCGCAGCACGCCAACGGCGAGCCCGAGCACGAACGCGAGCAGGACTCCCGCGGGGCTCGGTTGCAGCAGCAGCGCGAATCCCGTCGAGAGCACACCCATCCCGAAGACACGAACGACGGCACCCCTCGGCGGACGTGCCTCGTCGATGGCAGTCAGACACTCGAGTCCCTCGGCGGCGGAGATCTCGCCTCGCTCGGCGCGGCGTGTGAGATCGTCGAGTGAGCTGATCTGGTCGAGTCGCAACCCGGTACGCCGGAACGACACGAGCAGGCTGCGAGCGGGCGCTCCCTGACCCGGCTGGACGAGCACTGCGGTGGGCAACACCACGATGTTCGCCTCACCCAGGCCGAAATGGTCTGCCAGCGACAACAACGTTGACTGCACCTCATCGACAGCTGTTCCCGTTCGGATCAGCGCGGCACCGAGCTGCACCACGAACTCCATCGCCGCCGACTCCACAGGGAGGTGATTGGACATCGACATGGTGTGACGTTGTTGTACCACCTGCGATCAAGCCTCACGGGACTGGGCAACCCGATGTCGCTGGTCTCGCAACAGTGCGCGTAGGGTTCCGCCGATGAGCACCCTCGGCGGAGCCAACACCGGCGAACGTCACTACTCCAACATCTCCACCGGCGACCTCCCACACAACGAACGGGTGCAGGCGTTGGTCGACGAGGCCCATCGGCGCGTCCTTCCCGAAGCGGGTGGGGCGAACTCCCAGGTCTATCCGGCGCTGCAGCGCGCCGACCCCAACCGGTTCGGTGTGTGCGTCGTGGGTGCCAGTGGAACGTCGTTCGAGGCTGGCGACACGCGTGTCGAGTTCAGCATCATGAGCGCGGTCAAGCCGTTCACGCTTGCGCTGGTGTGCGAAGAACTGGGGCCCGCCGAAGTTCGCCGGTTGATCGGCACCAACGCCACGGGGCTGCCGTTCAACTCGTTGTCGGCCATCGAGCAGAACGCCGATGGGCGCACGAACCCGATGGTGAACTCGGGCGCGATCGCCACTGCCAGCCTCGTGCCAGGTGCGACCGTCGACGAGAAGTGGGCGAACTTGCATCGGGTGTTGTCGCGATTCGCCGGCCGGGAGCTCTCGATCGACGAGGAGGTCTTCGCGTCGGATTCGGCCACGAACCATCGCAACCAGGCGATCGCCAGCGTGCTCAACGACGTCGATGCCATCTACTGGGACCCACGCGAGTCGGTTGACCTGTACACGAGGCAGTGTTCGCTGGGTGTGACCTGTCACGACCTTGCGGTGATGGGTGCAACGCTGGCGTGCGGGGGCGTGAACCCCGTGACCGGTGAGCGTGTGGTCAATCCGGCCACCTGCCACGACGTGCTGGCAGTGATGGTGATCGCCGGGTTGTACGAGACGTCGGGTGACTGGCTGTACGAGGTCGGCCTGCCGGGCAAGAGCGGCATCGGTGGTGGCATCGTCACCGTGTCACCCGGCAAGGGTGGGCTTGCCACCTACTCCACGCCGCTCGACGCCGCCGGCAACAGCGTGCGCGGGCAGTTGGCGGCACGTTACCTGTCACGCGAACTCGGTATGGATCTGTTCGTGTCAGCCCAACCCGCGCGACCGCTCGGATCCGATGCATGATTCGCGTCGGACCACTCTGAGCACTCACCCAAAGGATCCAACATGTTCGACGACATCGCTGCGCTGCTCCCGGAGCTGCGCGAGTTCTACACGGATCTGCATCTCCACCCCGAGCTGTCGTTCGCGGAGGTTCGAACTGCGAAAATCATGGCGCAGCGACTGAGCGAACTCGGCTACGAGGTCACGTCCGGGGTTGGACGCACGGGTGTGGTCGCCACGCTCGACAACGGTGAGGGGCCTACCGTGTTGCTGCGTGCCGACATGGACGCGTTGCCGGTCAAGGAAGACACCGGGTTGTCGTACGCGAGCACCGCTACGGGTGTCGATGCTGACGGCAACGAAGTTCCAGTTGCGCACGCCTGTGGCCATGACATGCATTGCACCTGGTTGATCGGAGCCGCCACGCAACTCGCGAAGCACCGCGACTTGTGGCGTGGCAAGGTGATCCTGGCCGTGCAGCCTGCCGAGGAGATCGGGGGTGGCGCCATCGCGATGATCGAGGATGATCTGTTCGAGCGGTTCGGCACACCCGATGTCGTGTTGGGACAGCATGTGACGCCGGCGCCTGCAGGGTGGGTGTTGTTCCGGCCCGGTGCGGTCATGACCGCGAGCGACGCCTTGAAGATCGTGTTGCATGGTCGCGGCGCGCATGGTGCCGCTCCCGAGCAGTCCGTCGACCCTGTCGTGATGGCGGCGTCGACGATCATGAAGCTCCAAACCGTCGTGTCACGAAGCATTGCTGCCACCGATTCCGCCGTGGTCACCATTGGAACCGTGCATGCCGGCCTGAAGGAGAACATCATCTCCGACCGTGCCGAGTTGACGCTCAGCGTGCGGACCTTCGAGGCCTCGGTGCGCGAGAAGGTGCTCGATGCGATCAGCCGGATCGCTCATGGTGAGGCCGACTCGTGCGGAGCCGAGCAACCGCCCGAGATCACCTCGTTGTACAGCTTCCCGGCGGTGACCAACGACCCGGCGACCACCGCGACCGTCGGTGACGCGTTCGTGGAGCACTTCGGTGCCGATCGTGCGATGGAAGGCCCCGTTGCCACTGCGAGCGAGGATTTCGGTCTGTTCGGTGCCCGCGGCGGTGTTCCGTCGATGTTCTGGTTCGTGGGTGGCGCCGATCCGGTCACCTGGCAGGAGGCGTTCGCTGCCAATCGC
Source organism: Actinomycetes bacterium (assembly GCA_031430875.1). GTDB lineage: Bacteria > Actinomycetota > Acidimicrobiia > Acidimicrobiales > Ilumatobacteraceae > Sva-07. The sequence goes on from JANPCI010000399.1 coordinate 6,036, forward strand.
ATCAACCAGGACATCCCGTTCAATCA
>JANPCI010000400.1:0-2940 GCA_031430875.1 Actinomycetes bacterium
CAACGTCTGCTCCCGCTCGCCCGACAGCGTGAACATCGAGACGTCCTCGTAGCTGTCGGTGTAGTCGTCGTCGCTGAGGTTCTCTGGCTGTTCCACGGAGTAAGTTTCGCCGCTGGGACACACCGGCAACGAAGGGGAACAGCAATGGGCGGATCGCCGACCGAGATGGAGACGTGGATCACCGACACGGAGATCAGCACACGCTTTCCGTACTACACGCGCGCGAACGCCGATGAGGTCGGTCCCGAGCCGTTCAGCCCGCTCGGGTGGAGTCTGGCGTGGTCGAAGGGATGCATCCCCGGCGTGGCCGAAGGGTTCGTTCGCTTCGGCGTCGTGCGCCGCGACGAGTTTGCTGTCGACCCGCCCGAGGTGTTCGGGAACTGGGGCGGCTACTTCTACAACCAGTTGTCGTTGCCCCGCATCATGGGTGTTCGCATGCCCGGCGCGAGCCCCGAAGCGATCGACATGGCCTACTTCGGTGACCATCCCGGGGTGCCCAAGTACACGCCGCATCCCGACGACGAGAACGAAGAACAGAGTGCCAAGCTCGCCGAGACGATGGGTTGGGCGATGAGTACAACGACGTACCCCGCCCAGGAGGAGGCGTCGGTGACCGCTATGGCATACGTCACCGACCGCCCCGATCTCGCGTCGCTGTCGAACGAGGCGCTGGTCGCTCGGGCTCGCCAGTTGGTGGGCCCGGAGCTCGAAGCCTCCTGGACCGAGTACTGCCAGTCGGTGCTCGCAGCGTCCCTCGGCCCCGGCGCTGTCCAGGCGATCTGCGCAGCAGTCGGCCGAGCGGGCGATGCTGTGAAGCTGCTGACCGCAGTGGGCAGTATCGAGTCAGCCGACGCTCCGAACCAGATGTGGGCGATCTCGCGCTCCGTCCGGAACTCGCCCGCGCTGACTGCTGCCTTCGACGCCGGCACGGACGGTCTGCTCGAGCGCATCGCCGACTTGGATGATCCGGCCGCAGCGACCTTCCTCGCACAGTGGGGTGACCTGATCGCCGCGCACGGCCACCGGGGGCCGAACGAATGGGACCTGCGGGCGCATTCGTGGACCACGCGGCCGTCGATGCCTCTCGGGATGCTCGAGCGGATGCGGTTCCAGGACGACAGCAAGTCGCCGGTCGAGGCGCAGGCACGCGGCGCAGCAGAGCGCAAGGCGCTGACTGCCGAGATCCTGGGCATGCTCGAGGGTGACGCCGAGGCACACGGCACACTCGCTGCGGGCATCAACTCGGCGGCCTTCTTCGCCAGCATGCGCGAGATGGGTAAGAACGCCTGCATCCGCTTGATTCACGAAGCCAAGCTCGCGCTCATGGAACTCGGCCGGCGCATGGTCGCCGACGGCGTGATCGACGAACCGCGGCAGATATTCATGTTGCTCGACGACGAGGTCGACGGGTTCCTCGACGATCCGGCCTCGATGTCAGCGACGCTCCGTGATCGTGATGTGACGTTCCACCACCTCCAGACGTTGGAACCGCCCTACATCGTCAAGCTCGAAGACGGCGTGCCGCCGATCTCCTCCTGGCCGGTCCGGGGTGGGCAGGGCGCGGCAGCGGCCTCGGTCGGCGACGTACTCCAGGGCGCAATGGGTTCACCCGGCGTGGTGACCGGCATCGCGAGGGTCGTGCTCGACCCATCGGACGCCCGCGAGATCGGGCCCGGCGACATCATGGTGGCGCCGACGACCGACCCGTCGTGGGTTCCGCTGTTTCTCTCGGTCGAAGGTGTTGTCGTGAATGTCGGTGCCGTCGGGAGTCACGCCGCGATCATGTGCCGCGAACTGGGTTTGCCGTGCGCGGTGTCGGTGATCGATGCCACCGAACGCATCCCCGACGGCGCGACCATCGAGATCGATGGCTCCACCGGAACCGTCACCATCATCTCCGTCCCCTGAACTCCCGGCGTGGGAGCGATTTGGGTGAGTGATGAGATTGTGGACCGCATACCGGTCCTCTTTTTCATCGCTTTGGGTGATTTGAGCGGGGTGATGCGATTGTGGACCGCATACTGGCCCTTTTCCTCATCGCTGTGGTGGCGGTGGCGGGGTGACCGCTGGTGTGCGGTGCGAGCCCTGGCGGCTGGCCGGGGCATCATGGCGGATGGACGCTGATGAGATCGAGCTGCTTCTTGCGCGGCCGCTGGACGCGGTGCTGAGTGTCGTCCTGCCATCGGGCCGGGCGATGGGAACGCCGATCTGGTTCCTGTGGGTCGACGGGGTCGTTCGCTTCCAGAGCCCGACCACGTCGGCGAAGACCCGGGCGTTGCGGTCGACGGGTAGGGCCAGCCTGTGCGTCCATGAGCAGCCCCTGCCGATGGCCCGGTACGTGACGCTCGAAGGCCCCGTCCGTGAGGTCGAGTTCGATCTCGACGCCGACATCGGCAACGCTGCACGCCACTATCTCGGTGATGGTGCATCGGACTTCCTCGCCAAGATCGATCAGGCACTGGCGGCCGGTCGGCGATGGGCCAGCTTCGAACTGACGCCCACGTTCGTGAGCGGTCGCAGCCAACTACTCTGATCTGCAGGTGAAGTCGAAGATGGGGGAGTCATGCTGAGCGAGAACTGGGCGACGTTGTGGGAGGCGTTCGCCGACGCGCAACCCGAGCAGGTGGCGGTCGTCGTCGGCGAACAGTCGTTGACCTGGCAGCAGCTCGACGATCGGGCCGCCCGGCTCGCTTCGGCATTGGGTGCACGGGGCATCGGCCAGGGGACGAGAGTCGCCCAGCTGATGTTCAACTGCCCGGAGTACCTGGAGTCGGCCCATGCGGCGTTCAAGCTGCGGGCCACGCCGGTGAACGTGAACTACCGCTACAAGGCCCCTGAGATCGCGTACATCTGCGACAACGCCGGCGCCGAGGTACTCGTCTTCCACGGTTCGCTCGGTGAACGCGTGGCGGAAGCTGCCGCGTCGATGCCGACGGTCCG
>JANPCI010000401.1:0-6333 GCA_031430875.1 Actinomycetes bacterium
CCACCGACGATGTAGCCCGATGAGCGTTCGGCGCGCGCCGGATCGCACATCACCGCCTTCTTCGCCCCGAGGGCAGCGGCCACGCGCTTCATCGAGAGCTGGCAGCTCACCGGAACCACCGCCACGGCCAACTCGTCGTCGGCGACGACCACGAGCGTCTTGAACACCTGGTCGTGGTCGAGGCCCAGCGCAACGGCCGCCTCTCGCCCGAAGTCGCGCAGATCGTCGCCGCGTTCGTACTCGTGGATCGTGTATTCGATCCCGGCAGCATCGAGGGTCACGACTGCAGGCGTCACGACCACGACTGTAGAACTCGCCACGACTGTAGAACTCCTCCACGCTTGTAAGGTCGGCGCGTGCGTCTCTCCGCCGATCCGTCGAGGTCACCCGATGACTACGAGTACCGCCACCAGATCCGGGTTCGCTTCGTCGAGACCGATGCGATGGGCATTGTGCACCACAGCAACTACCTGCACTACTTCGAGGAGACTCGCGTCGAGTACCTCCGCCACGTTGGGCACCCCTTCACCGAGTGGCGCGAGGCTGGGCTGGAGTCGCCGGTGCTGGAGTCGTTCGTGCAGTATCGCCAGCCGCTCGAGTTCGACGAGCTGATCACGGTGCACCTGTTGCTCGCCGAGGTGACACGGGCGACGTTCCAGATGGCCTACCTCGTGACGGTCGACGACGTGGACGGTGTGCCGGGCGTTCGCGCCACCGGCGTGACCGTGCACGGATGCGTCACCACGGCTGGTCGCCCGACGCGCCTGCCGGCGTGGCTCGCCACCATGGCGTCGCGCTGACGAAACGTCACGTTTGACCCGGCACCGTGTGACGGTTGGGGTCGTTGCGGGGTGACCGGGATCGTTACCTTTCTGGCATGGCTGACACTGCTGCTGCGAACCGCGTCCCGTTGGTCGACTACCTCGTTCTCGACGACGGCGAACCCCACCTGGTGGCCCACGAGTGCACGAACTGTGAGGCCCGATTCTTCGACCGACGCAATGCCTGCGCCTCCTGCTTCTCGACCGAGTTCCGCATCGTCAGCATCGCAACCGAGGGTGAACTTCGCACGTTCACGATCGTGGCCTTCGCAGCGCCCGGCGTCGAGGTGCCCTTCGTCTCCGGCGTGATCGACTGTGGTGGAACGAGCGTGCGCGGCAACCTGCGCAACATCGAGCCCGACGCCGATCACGTCCGCACCGGGATGAGGGTCCGCCTCATCACCTACTCGCTCGGCACCGACGACCACGGCACCGAAGCAATCGCCTTTGCCTTCGAACCAACCTGACCCAGACCAAAACCCAGAACGGTTTGCGTGACAGTTCTGTTGGACCGTCCCAACGGAACTGCAACGCAAACGATGAAAATCCACCTGAACGGAGTACTGAGATGAGCACCAGCGACGAGATCTGGATCCTCGGGATCAACATGACCAAGTTCGGCAAGCACACCGACCGCGACGTTGTCGACCTCGCGTCGGAGGCGGTGATGGCCGCACTCGCCGATGGTGGAGTGACGATGGCCGACATGGGTGTGATGGCCGCCGGCAACCTCATGGGGTCGGGCGGCATCGGCCAGCAGATCCAGAAGCAGGTCGGCCAAACCGGCATTCCGGTCTACAACGTGTCGAACGCCTGCGCCACCGGCGCCACCGCGCTGCGCACGGCGATCATGTCGATCAAGGCCGGTGAGTCCGACATGGGGCTGGCGGTCGGCGTCGAGAAGTTGGCCGGGGTCGGCCTGCTCGGCGGCGGCGGCCGAGCGAAGAAGGACGGCCACGAGTGGGAGCCGCAGGGACGCTTCGGCGCCGTTGGCCCGACCGATGGCCGTATCGGCACCGACACGATGCCGGGCGTGTTCGCTCAGGTCGGCATGGAGTACGGCCACAAGTACGGCGGCGCCGACTTCGAGCTGTTCGCCAAAATTTCCGAGAAGAATCACGCCCACTCGACCCTCAACCCGCTGGCGGCGTACTCGAAGCGCTTCACGCTCGAGGAGATCATGGGCGACATGATGATCGCCTACCCGAACACCCGCCCGATGTGCTCGGCCAACTGCGACGGCGCCGCGGCAGCGGTCGTCGTGAGCGGTGAGAAGCTCAGGACGCTGTCGCTCGAACAGCAGCGCCGCGCGGTGAAGGTGTCGGCCTCGGTCCTCACGTCCGACCCGTGGCAGGAAGCCTGCCAGGTACTCCCCGACGTCAATACCCTGACCCGTAATGCGGCCGCAACGGCCTACGAGCAGGCCGGCATCGGGCCGGAGGATCTCGATCTCGTCGAACTCCACGACTGCTTCGCCACGGCCGAGTTGGTGCACTACGACAACCTCGGCCTGTGCGAAGTGGGCGGTGCCGTCGACTTCTTCAACTCGGGTGCCCCGTGGCGCGATGGTTCACTCCCGGTCAACGTGTCGGGCGGCCTCCAGTCGAAAGGCCACCCGATCTCGGCGACCGGCATCGCCAACATCTGGGAGGTCTGCCACCACCTGCGTGGTGAGGCCGGCGACCGTCAGATCGAAGGCGCCAAGGTCGGCCTCGCCCACGTGATCGGCCTCGGCTCGGCCTGCGGCATCCACATCCTCGAGAAGTCCGCCGCCTAAACCGTCACACGGTGCCGGGTCAAAAGTGACGGCGATCCGAAACGTCACGTTTGACCCGGCACGGTGTGACGTTCAGCGGTCGGCGGGCGGGACCACGACGACGGGGCGGTCGCAGTGGTGCACGACGTGATGGCTCGTGCTGCCGAGCGCTTGCTCGTCGCCCACGCCGCGTGAGCCCACGACGACGAACGACGCATCGAGATCACGACCGAGGTTCAACAACACGTCGGCAGGGCTGCCGTACACGATCTCGGCACGCCAGCGCAGCACCGGATCACCCTGAAGTGCACGACACCACTCGCTACGCAGCAACCGTTCGATGTCGTCGCGATGGCCCTCGGACGGCACGTGACGCCCTTCGATGACTGTCATCAGCCCGAGCGCATGGAACACCGCGAGATCAACATCGAACGAACGAGCCAGGTCAGCAGCGACCGAGAGCGCCCGCTGGGCATTCCTTGATCCGTCGAGGCCGACGACCACCGGGCCACGGTGAGCCTCGGTCGCGACAGGCACTACGTCGGCGTGCTGGTTCGCCATGACCGTCTCCTTCGTGCACATCGACGACCGGTCCTGGCCGCCGCTTCGATCCTAGATCTCGCCCGACCTCGCCCCCACCCGTTTGCGTGACAGTTCTGTTGGCCCGTCCCAACAGAAGTGCAACGCAAACCGGGAGAGAGGGGACCAAAGGGCCCGGGGGTGACGTTCGGCCCTTCGCAGGCTGCCTCGGATCCTGTTGGATGGTTACATGGACGAGAGACAGCAGGCCACCGAGATCCTCAGTGAGTCGGAGTGTTGGAAACTGCTCGGCGAGGCCGACGTGGGTCGGCTCGCCGTCGACATCGCCGGCCAGCCCGACATCTTCCCGATCAACTTCCTCGCCGACAACGGCACCATCGTGTTCCGCAGCGCCGCCGGCACCAAGCTCGCGGGTGCGGTGCTGAATCGTTTCGTGGCCTTCGAAATCGACGGGTATCAACCCGGTGATCGGACGGCGTGGAGCGTCGTGGTAAAGGGCCAAGCCCGTGCAGTCGAAGGAATGCAGGAGGTCTTCGACGCCGAGGATCTCCCCCTGTTCCCGTGGCTGGCGTGGGACAAGCCGAACTTCGTGCGTATCGAACCGGCGGTCGTCACGGGCCGCCGATATCACATCGTCGACTCGGCGATTCCCGACGCATCGATCGGCTGGGACCCCATCGACGACGATGACGCCGAGCCACTCGCCGCCGAGCCGGCACCCGATGCCCCGTTCCACCCGGGCGCGCCGAAGCTGCACGCCGACTGAGCGATGCTCAGCCCGACACCTGGTTGCTGATCGGGCCGTCGGCGAACACCGACGTGACGTTGGCGAGCGTGGTCTCCGCGATCGCGGCCAACGCCTCACGCGTGAGAAACGCCTGATGCGCGGTGATCAACACGTTGGGGAACGTCAGCAACCGGGCAAAGACATCGTCGTCGAGGATCTCCTGGCTGCGATCCTCGAAGAAGAGATCGGCCTCCTCTTCGTACACGTCGAGTGCGAGCGAGCCGATCCGACCGGACTTGAGCCCATCGATTGCCGCCTGCGTGTCGATCAAGGCGCCACGACCGGTGTTCACCAACATCGGTGTTCGTTGCATTGCGGCGACGGCGGTGGCATCGATGAGGTGATGGGTGGCCGGAGTCAGCGGGCAGTTCAACGTGATGAGGTCGCTCTCGGCGAGTAATTGGTCGAGTTCGACATACTCGACTCCGAGCTCGAGCAGGTGACTGTCGTGGAATGGATCGACGGCCACGACCCGACAGCGCAGGTGCCAGAGCAGCCGCGCCACGATGGCGCCGATCCGACCCGTCCCGACCACGCCGGCGGTCTTGCCGGCAAGGTCGAATCCGACCAGCCCGTCGAGTGAGAAGTTGCCATCACGCACCCGGTTGTAGGCGCGATGGATCCGCCGGTTCAACGCGAGGATCAACGCCAGGGTGTGCTCGGCCACCGCATTCGGCGAGTACGCCGGGACGTGCACGACAGCCAGACCGAGGCGCCGCGCGGCGGCGAGATCGACGTTGTTGTAGCCGGCGCAGCGAAGTGCCACGCAGCGCACACCTTGTGCGCTGAGGGCATCCAACACCGGGGCCGACAGGTCGTCGTTGACGAACGCACAGACAGCATCGGCACCCACCGCGAGCTCGACGGTCGACGCATCGAGGCGGGCGTCGAGATACACCACGTGGTGCCCATGGCCCACGTTCGCAGTATCGAAGCCGACCCGGTCGTAGGGCTTGGTCGAGAAGACTCTGATCTCGGCCACGATCTCAGCCGCCCGTTGGAACGACGACAAGGGGGACAAGGGAATCCTGCAGCATCCAGGTGCTGACCGAACCCAGGAACTCCACGGCGAGGACACCATGCCCGCGTGCGCCGACCACGATGAGATCGGCCGAGCCGGCGGCCTCGCCGAGTGCGTGACGGGGGTCGTCGAGCACGAGCGACCGCTCAGTGCGGTGGTCGACGTCAACGGCGTCGATCGCGGCGGTCAGCGTCTGCTCCAGTTCGGCCACCTCGTCGGGGAACCTGTCGCGAGTGTCGCGTTCGTCGAGCCACGGCGCCACGTCCATGGCAGCAACTACCTCGATGGCCGCATCGCTGTCGGCGAAGTCGAGCGCCCACCTCAACGCCGCAGCGGCGTTATCGCTCCCGTCGAACCCGACGACAATGCGATTGCTGCGATCGAGGTGGGGATGCGGCGTCCACTCGGGCGGCACCACGACCACGGGGACGGTGGAGTGCGTTGCGCAGTAGCGACTCACCGAGCCGAGACGGTGGCGGCGAAGCTCACCGCTGCCACGTTGGCCGACGATCAACGCATCGGCCGCTGCTGCGGCGTCGACCAGCACATGCGCCGGCTGTCCCTCGACCACCAGTGGTGTCACGACGGTGTCGGATGCGACGTCGGCAATCGCCAGATCGAGATCGTGACCCGCCGTGGCGGCCAGGCCGAGTTCGTCGACGCCGAAGCCACGCTTCGCCGTCATCAACGCCATCACGGCGGGAACGTGAAAGGCGGTCAGCGCCGTCACGTCGGCACCGCGCGACGGCGCATGCTCGACGGCCCAACGAAGCGCATCGACCGACGAGCCGTCGACGCCGACAATCCAGTGTTTGGTCATACCTCGAGTATCGCCGCCGAGCCGCCGTGACACCAGTGCCCAATGACCGCTCACCGATGGCCGATGGCCGATGGCCGATGACATTGGACCCTAGCCCACGTGTCGGCTACGAACGAAGATCGAACCAGCGAGGGAACCCACTGCCGATTCAGCTCTACGCGTCGGCCGACCAAGGAGGCTGCTCATGGTCCAGCATCTGATTGTTCCCGTCGATGGTTCCGACGCGTCGTGGCACGCCGTTGACGTCGCGGTGGCGTTGGCGCGCCGCTGCAACACCAACGTCGGCATCATCGAGATCGTCACCGAAACCTCCGAGATCGTCGACGCTGAAACCCGGCTCGCCGACCGCGTCGACCAGCACGACACCAACGGCGTCGAGGTCACGACGAAGGCGGTTGTCAGCACCGACGGTGTCGCCGCAGGCATCGGCGACGAGGTCGACAGACACCCGGAGGTCACCGTCGTGATGGCTTCACACGGACGGGGTCGATCTGCTGCACTGCTCGGCAGCGTTGCCGAGGAACTCCTGCAGCGCGTCTTCGGACCCGTGCTGGTGGTTGGGCCGCACTGCGGACTCGGCGGCTTCGA
>JANPCI010000402.1:0-7003 GCA_031430875.1 Actinomycetes bacterium
GGCCACTGCCGATCGACCCCGACGATGAGGCGCAGATCTCGGCCAAGGACCGTTCGGCCCTCACGTTCGCCCAACTCAGTCAGGGAGTGCAGTCATGAAACTCTTCGTCACCGGCGCCGCCGGATTCATCGGGTCGAACTATGTGCGCCAAGTGCTGGCGACCACCGACCACTCCATCACGATCTACGACTCGCTCACCTACGCGGGCAACCTCGAGAGCATCCGCGACGTCCTCGATGACGCGCGTGCCGAGTTCGTCCATGCCGACATCTGCGACACCGACGACGTTGCGCGTGCGATGGACGGCCACGATGCCGTCGTTCACTTCGCAGCGGAGAGTCACGTCGATCGTTCGATCGAGGACGGCTCGAAGTTCGTGCGCACCAACTGCATGGGCACCAACGTGCTGTGCGACGTGGCGAACACCGTGGGCGTCGGCAAGTTCCTGCACATCTCCACCGACGAGGTGTACGGCTCAGTGGAGGAGGGGTCGTCGGTCGAAACCGACATCTTGGCGCCGCGTTCGCCGTACTCGGCCGCGAAGGCCGGCTCCGACCTGATTGCGCTTTCGTACTTCTCCACCTATGGCCTTCCGGTTGTCGTGACTCGCTGCTCGAACAACTACGGGCCGTACCAGTTCCCCGAGAAGGTCATCCCGCTGTTCACCACCAACCTGCTCGACGCCAAGCAGGTGCCGCTGTACGGCGATGGTCTGAACGTGCGCGACTGGATCCACGTCGAAGATCACAACATCGCCGCCCACCTCGTTCTCGAAAAGGGCGTGGCCGGCGAGATCTACAACATCGGTGCGGGCAACGAGGTGACCAACGTCGACCTCACCCACCGGCTGCTGGAGTTGACCGGCCGGGACGATTCGTTCATCCGCCCGGTCGAAGATCGGCTCGGACACGACCGCCGGTATTCGGTCAACATCGACAAGGTCACAGCGCTGGGCTGGTCGCTCTCGCGTACGTTCGACGACTCGCTCGCCTCGACCGTCGAGTGGTACCGCGACAATCGCGACTGGTGGGAGCCGCTCAAGCGCAAGGCCGGACTCTGATCTTCAGCCAGAGGCCGCAGGGGATCGTGCAGCGATGAAGCTCCTCGTCACGGGCGCCGGAGGTCAACTCGGAGTCGACGTGGTGATGCATGCCGAATCGGTCGGCGACGACGTGGTCGCCGTCGACAAGGCGACACTCGACATCACCGATCCGGTGGCCGTTCGTGAACTCCTCGAGGCCGTTCGCCCCGACGCGGTGATCAACGCCGCGGCGTACACCGCCGTTGATGCGTGCGAGACCAACGAAGCCCTGGCCTTCGCCGTGAACGCGGACGCCGTCGGGCACCTCGCCGCGGCATGCGAACTGCTCGGCGCCCATCTCGTCCACGTCAGCACCGACTACGTCTTCGACGGCACCCTCGATCGGCCGTACCGCGAAGACGATGCGACGAACCCGCACTCGGCGTACGGGCGCTCGAAGCTGGCGGGGGAGCAGGCGGCAGGATCAATCGCTGCCGTCGCCCGAACCTCCTGGGTGTGCGGGGAGCACGGCAACAACATGGTCAAGCTGGTGCTCCGACTTGCCGCGAATCCCGATCAGGCTTTGGCGTTCGTCGACGACCAGCGTGGCCATCCGACGTTCACGGCTGACCTCGCGCCTGCGTTGCGACGGTTGGCCGTCGACCGGCGGGTCGGCATCCACCACCTGACGAACCAGGGTGCGGTCAGCTGGTATGAGTTCGTCCGCGAGATCCTGTTGGCAGCCGGCCACGATCCTGATCGAGTTCGGCCGATCTCGACTGCCGATCTCGACCCACCCCGCCCCGCGCCGAGGCCGGCCAACAGCGTCCTCGACAACGCAGTATGGCGCGCCGCCGGCCTCCCCACGCTCCGCGACTTCCGCGAACCATTGGCCGAACTCGTCGTCGCGCTCAGGGGTCAGACCTCGGTCTGACCCCTGGCCGAGATGGAGCCGGCAGACGACGAGGAGCAATCAGGCTCTCCGGATCCGACGGCCGTCACCAGCAACCGACGCGCCCGCGGACGCGCCCACCCGGACCCCCTTGGCAACCCTGTGACACCCCGTGACTACGCTGGATCGCGAGCGCGATCCTGACCAGGAGCCCACCGCCTCCCTCCATCAGACCTCCGGGAAACCGGCACGCCCCAAACTGCCCAGAAACCGGCGCGTCCCAAACTGCCCAGCAACCGGCGCGTCCCAAACTGCCCAGCAACCGACGCGCCCGCGGACGCTCGTACCGGCCCGACTCCTCTTCGTGTGCCGGCTCCACCTCGGCCAGGGGTCAGACCGAGGTCTGACCCCGTCGGCCGACGGGCATCGCGACGGGTGACCGGCGTCAGACCCCCAGGAATTCGCGGGCGGCGTCCACTCCGTGGAGCGTTACGTCGTGGCGTCGAATGTTGTTCCAGTGAGAGCGGAACATCCGGAAGCCGATCAGCTCGTCGGGAGCGTTGCGCCGGCGTGCCCGTCGGCGGCCGGCCTCCTCGTAGCCCAACGACTGCGTCACCCCCAGCGACGCCGCGTTGTCGTGCCACAGTCCGGTCGTGGCGATCTCGGCGCCGAGACCGTCGAACCCGAGTGTCAGCGCAGCCAGCCGCATCTCCTTGCCAAGCCCGCGACCCTGGAATTCACGCCCGAGCCACGACCCCGTCTCGAACTGGCGGAGCGTGGGGAAGTCGGATGCGAAGAGGTCACAGGCACCGACGACCGCGTCCTCAACGATGACGGCGTGGAGCAGGCGCCACGACTCGGGCTGGGTGTCCGCGCGACTGCGCCAGTAGAACCGCATGGCCTCGCGCTGCATCTCCGGAGACGGCAGATCGGTCCACGGGATCGTGAACGGCATCGTCGCAGGGTCGTGTACACCCGCGGCTGCGACCGCGAGGAGCTGTTCGGCGAGTACGTCGTCGAGGTAGCGCAGCGTGAGCCGCGGCGTGCGAACCTCGAGGTCGAACAGCGGCCAGTGGTCGTTCCCCATCGTGCGAGTGTGCCAGGCCTCTACGATCCGCGACGTGGGATTTTCGAGAGCCGAACTCGAGACGTACGTCAACTCAACCGTTCCTGATCTCGTCGGCTCGGCCCTACTCGCCGCCGGAACCATTCGCAGGCGCCCGATCGCCGCACGTCCGTTCACCCGAGCAACCGGGCTGGCCGCGGGATGTTTACTACACCCTGTCGTAGGGTAAGGCAGTTGCTCGCGGCTCGTTGGGAGCTCTGATTGGAGCCATATGAGATATCGAACACCGGCGCTCAGCGTCGTCGCACTTTCACTCGTCGCCGGGTGTGGCGCCGACAGCAACTTGTCGAACCCGGTCGACACTACTGCAGGCGGTACCGAGGGCGCCTTTGTTCTGAGTGAGTTCAAGATTGCCCTCGACGGCGCTCTCCCAGCCGGACAGGTCACCGTCACGATCGACAACCAGGGAAGCGAGACTCATGAGCTCGTTGTCGTGGCTGCTGACAATGTGGAGACGATGCCGATGAAGTCAGACGGCAGCGTGGACGAGGACAAGATCCCCGAAGCAGACAAGGTTGGCGAGGTCGAAGACATTGCGGGCCAAACCTCGACCACGAAGACCTTCACACTCGAACCAGGCACCTACGTCGCGTTCTGCAACATCGTCGACGAGATGGGTATGGCCGGCGACACGGCTGCAGGCAGCGACAACATGCCGATGGGGGGTGGCACCGACAGCACGATGATGGGCGGCGCTTCGGGCCACGTGCACTTCGCAGAAGGCATGTACATGACGTTCACCGTCGAGTAGCCCTTCAACAGCAAGCGCGACGCGCTTCTCGAACAGGTACTTCGGTGGCCTACCCGTGTGTGCATTGGTTTCGGTCGCCCGCCATGACACTCACACCTACCAAGGAGGAAAGAGCATGAAGAATCGATTGATGTTTGGAACGGTCGCACTGGCGATTGTGATTGGAGGGCTGTCGAGCACCGGCTCGGCTCGCGCCCAGTCTTCATCAGGCAGCGACGGCTTTGGCCGCCACGTTGTGAGCTGCGTCCGCGCCGGTGGCTTCGATGGAGCCCACAACCCGGGTATGCACCGGGGCGCTGCCGGCTGGGACGGCGACGACTGCGCGATGTGAGCCCGACTGGGCCGTCGCGCTGAATGTCGAGAGCGCTGCAGAGCTCGTCGTACGGCCACCCCAGCGCGTCGCCGTCGACCATGCAACCAGCGGCCCCAGACAGACATTCACTGCCGGCCACCTCTGGTGGTGCGTCGCTGAAATAGTCAAGTCGCGTATGGTCTGGCATGGTTCAGGTCATGGAGGTGTCGCCGGAAGGTCGGGTGGAGCTGGAGCGGATGGCGCGGTCGTCAATCTGTTCGCGGCGATGAACCTCGCGACCGGCTGCATGACACCAAGCGGCGTCACGCCGGCGCAGACGTGTTGGCGCTCTTCAAGTGGATCGATCTCCATGTTTCGGCGTGAGCTCGATGTATATGTCGTGTTGGACAACTTGTCGGCGCACCAGTCCGAGCCGGTGCGGACCTGGCTGGCGGATCCGAATCGGGCGCGTTGGCATCTGCGCTTCACCCCGACCTCGGCGTCGTGGTTGAACCTGATCGAGGGCTGGTTCTCGGTGCTCACCCGCAAGGCGTTGACGAACACGAGCTTCACCTCGACGCGTCAGCTCGAAGCAGCGATCGACGTGTGAGCATCACACTGGAACCACGACCCGCAACCGTTCGTGTGGACCAAGACCGTCGACGACATCATCACCAAGGTCAAGCGAGGCCGAGCCACCCTCGATCGCGTTACTGAATCCGCGACGCACCACTAGCTCGACATTGTGCGTTGTGGCTGACTCTGAATCGTCACGTTTGACCCGGCACGGTGTGACGGTTTCGCCTGGCAGGGGTTCGCAGGCGGCATCATGGTCGGATGGCGGACGACGACGAGTCCATCGAGCGGGTGCCGCTGCGTGTCGCGTACACGGTCGAGCAGTGCTGGCATCCGTCGCCGGGCGGCACGGCAATTGCCGCGCTGCGGATCGCCCGTGAGTTGAGCGCGCGTCCCGACGACGTCGAACTCCACCTCGTTGCCGGTCGTCATCCGAACGTTCCGGTTCCCGAATTCCGCCCGGTGGGCAGCGTTGCGATGCTGCCGCTCTCCCGGCCGCTGTTGTACGAGGCCTGGAACCGGCTCAACTGGCCGAAGGTCGAATCGGTCGTCGGCGAGATCGACGTGGCCCACGCCACGGGCCTCGTGCCCTGTGCAACGGCGGTGCCACTCGTCGTCACCGTGCATGACGTCGCGTTCATCCACGATCCCGACAAGTTCTCGCGCCATGGTGTTCGCATGATGCGACGCTCGCTCGATGTCATCGGTGGTCGAGCCGATCGGGTGCTGTGCTCGAGCCACGCCACCATGCGTGACTGCGAAGCGGCCGGGCTCGACCCGGCGAAGCTGCGACTTGTACCGCTGGGAGTCGACCTTGTCGAGGTCACCGATGCCGACATCGAACGCGTCCGTCGGCGCTACCGCCTGCCGACGGAGTTCGTGCTGTTCGTCGGCACGCTGGAGCCCCGCAAGAACCTCCGGCGGCTGGCCGCAGCGATCGCACGACCCGATGTGACGCTCCCGCTCGTGGTTGCCGGTGCCGATGGGTGGGGTGACGCCGGCCTCGATCATCCCGACGACGCCCTCTTCATCGGGTTCGTCCCACAGGCGGATCTCGCGCCGCTGTATGCCGCCGCCACCGTGTTTGCGTATCCGAGCGAACGAGAGGGCTTCGGGTTGCCGGTCGCCGAAGCGTTGTCGCAGGGGACCGCCGTCGTGACCAGCCGCGACACGTCGACCGAGGAGGTGGCCGGTGGTGCAGCCGTCCTCGTCGACCCCTTCGACGTCGACAGCATTGCTGCGGGCCTCGTCGAGGCGATCGACCGTCGACTCGAACTCGCCCCTGGGGGGCTGCGCCGCGCCGCTGAGTTGTCGTGGGCGATCGCCGCCGAGCGAACCCTCGCCGTCTACCGTGAAGTGGTCGCATGACCGAATCCGCCGTGACCCCCGATCCTGGTTCCGGGCCCGAAGGTCGGCGTTCGCCGATCGATGTGGCGGTCAATCTGCTGTGGTGCATTCCGGGCGACGTCGGGGGCTCCGAGCAGTACCTCGTGCGGCAGTTGGTCGGTCTCGGGTTGCAGCGCAGCGAGTTCGCCCCGACGCTCTACTGCCTCCCGGCATTCGTCGAAGCGCACCCGGAACTCGGCGAGCTGTACCCGATGGTCGCCGCCGGCATCTCGGGCGAGCAGCGACCGAGGCGGATCCTCGCCGAACACACCTGGCTGCGTCGCCGCACCGGCACCGCCCAACTCGTTCACCACGGTGGGGGAACAGCACCCGTCGGCGGACACCGACCGGTTGTGCTCACCATCCACGACCTTCAGTACCTCACCCACCCCGAGTACCTGAGCGCCTCGAAGCTCCGCTACCTCTCGTGGTCGATTCCCCGCTCGGTCAAGCGGGCGACGGTCGTTGCGGTACCGACCGACTACGTGCGTCGAACGGTCATCGACGCGTACGGAACCACACCGGACCGGGTTGTGGTCGTTCCCCACGGCGTCGAGCCCGCTCTCGGCAACGATGCCCCATCGGAGTCGGAGCTGCGTCGTGACTACGGGCTCGGAGACGGCCGGGTGCTCGTGTTTCCTGCGATCACGCATCCGCACAAGGGCCATCTGTTCCTCCTCGACGTGATGGCCCGATACTGGGACGATCCCGATCTCAGGCTCGTGCTACTCGGCGGGGCGGGAACCGCCGACGACGAGGTCACGGCGACGATCGAACGTCTCGCACTCGGTCGTCGAGTCGTGCGACCGGGGCGTGTGGCCGACGCGCATCGCGACGGTCTCATCGCGCTGGCCGATGCGCTCGTCTTCCCGAGCGAGTACGAGGGATTCGGTGCACCGGTCGTCGAGGCGATGGCGCTCGGCACGCCGGTGATCTGCTCCGACCAGCCGGCGCTCGCC
>JANPCI010000403.1:0-4350 GCA_031430875.1 Actinomycetes bacterium
GACACGATTGGGGTCAGACCCCAATCGTGACAGCGAGGCGATACTGGGGGCATGGCTACCACCATCGAAGTGTTCGCTGACATCACGTGTCCGTTCGCCCACGTCGGACTGAAGCAGGTCGTTCGCCACGTCGCTGACATGGACCGCCCGGTCGACATCGTCGTGCGGGCGTGGCCGATGGAATGGGTGAACGGCGCGCCGCTCGAAGCCGACGCCATCGTGGTCGAAGCGCAGGCACTCGAGCAACAGCTCGGAGTTCACGACTTCTCGGGGCTGCGGGCCGACCGCTGGCCCGCGACCAGCATCCCGGCGCTGAATCTCGCTGCGTCGGCGTACGAACGCGACGCCGGCACCGGGCTGGCCGTGAGCCTCGAATTGCGTGCTGCGCTCTTCGAGCACGGGGTCGACATCGCCGACTACGGCGCACTCGGATTGATCGCAGCCGCCCACCATCTCGCACTCCCGGGCACCGAATCGAGCGATCTCGTGCAAGGCGACTACGACGACGGCAAGGCCCGAGGTGTACAAGGATCCCCGCACTTCTTCGTCGGCACCGACGGATTCTTCTGCCCGGCGCTCGACCTCGGCCACGATGCTCAGGGACATCTCACGGCCCGGTTCGACAGCGCAATGCTGGCCGACTTCTTCGCCCGCATCGACCGCTGACGTCGGCTTGCTCGACCCCAGCCCGGGAGCCGTCCGCCGGAGGGGGGAGGTCGGCGGAGGCTCACCAGGTGGGATCGATGTAAAGAGTACGGAGCCGACATGGACTCCGGATGACGAGCAGATGGACGAATGTCGACATTTGGCTGAACGTTCGTCTGCGAGACTCTTTCGGCATCGAGCCATCGAGGCGCGCTGGTCGGCTACTGGATCTTCACCGGGCTGTTCGGGATCGGTGATTCCGAAAAGTTCGACTGGGGCAACGTCGCCTGACCGGGCACTCCACCCCCGAGACGCCGGGGCTGACGTGATAGCACGTGCGCATGGGGAACAACGTTGGTGACGACACACAGTGGCTCGATGCCACCGCACAGGCCGAACTGATCGCCACCAAGGAGGCGACATCGACCGAACTGATCGACGCTGCGATCGACCGCATCGAACGGCTCGACGGTGACATCAACGCCGTGATCATGCGGTGGTTCGACCGGGCACGAGCCCAGGCATCGGCGTTCGACGGACTCCCGTTGCAATCCGACCAACGCAACACACCATTTGGCGGCGTGCCATTCCTGATCAAGGACCTCGGGATCCACGCCGCAGGGATGCCGATCACGTCGGGCAATCGTGCTGCCCTCGATGCCCTGCCACTCTCGAAGCACGACTCGCACCTGATGGAACGATTCCGCGACGCCGGGCTGATCACACTCGGACGCACGAACAGCCCCGAGTTCGGGAGCCTCCCTGTCACCGAACCCCTTGCCTATGGCCCGACCCGTAACCCGTGGAACACCGACCACACCCCGGGCGGATCGAGTGGTGGTGCCGCTGCTGCGGTGGCCGCAGGCATGGTGCCGATCGCCCATGCGAGCGATGGCGGTGGCTCGATCCGCATTCCCGCCTCGTGTTCCGGCCTCGTTGGATTGAAGCCGACGCAGGGTCGCATCTCGATGGGGCCCGAACGCGACGAGTCGGGCCTCAGCACGCAGCTCTGCGTCAGCCGCAGCGTGCGCGACACCGCCCGCATGCTCGACGCGGTGCACGGTCCGGGCGTCGGCGACACCGTGATCGCTGCCCCGCCGAGCCGCCCCTACGTGGAGGAGTTGGGCGTCGATCCCGGTCGGCTGCGGATCGGGTTGCTCGACACGCACCCCACCGGCGGAGCACTCCACGCCGACTGCGTCGAGGCGGTCCGCAGCGCCGCAGCGCTCCTCGAAGGGCTGGGCCACGATGTGTCGCTCGGGCATCCGACGATCCTCGAAGACAACGAGTTCCCTCGCCGGTTCGCGGCGATGTGGGCGGCGCTGATGGCCGTCGGCATCGAGGCACTCGGAGCGACCATCGGGCGGGAGATGACCGCCGACGACATCGAGCCGGTCAACTGGGCGCAGGGTGAGTACGCCGGCAATCTGTCAGCCACGCAGTACGCCATGGCCCTCGCCGCGGTCGGGCAGTACCGACGCAAGGTGCACCAATGGTGGGCCGATGGATGGGACCTGCTCCTCACGCCGACGCTCGCCGCGCCGCCGTTGCCGATCGGAGCGTTGTACGACGCCGACGACGGGATCTCTCCCGACAATCCGATGGCGCCGTCGATCCGGGCGGGCCAGTTCGTCGCCTTCACGCCGCAGTTCAACGCCACCGGCCAGCCGGCGATCAACCTGCCGCTGCACTGGAACGAGGCCGGGCTCCCCATCGGGGTGCAACTCGTGGCCGCCTACGGCCGCGAGGATCTCCTCATCCAGGTCGCCAGCCAACTCGAAGCTGCCGCCCCCTGGGCCCACCTCCGCCCACCCGTCTGAGTGTTACATCCGGGGTCAGACCCCAGATGTAACACTCATGGTCGAACGGTGACAGGGAGCGCGGCGGGGCTGCGGCCGAGCACGCTGCGCCACTCGACCACGTCGAGCGATGGGCTGCTCGACACGATCGTGTCGCCGAGGCCCGCCGCGGCCGCACCGCAGACGACTTCCTCCAGCGTCATTCGAGCGAGCGCCGCGCCGAGGCAGTAGTGCGCTCCTGACCCGAACGACAGCAGCTTGGGCGCGCCGGCTTGCGTGAAACGCGCCGGGCGGAACACGTCGGGATCGCCCCACACATCGGCTTGGCGACTGGTCGACGCCGACGAGAGGAACACGAGTGTTCCGGCGGGGCGCTCCAGCCCACCGATCTCGACGGGCTCGACGAGCGTGCGGGGCACGACGGAGATGCTCGGCTCGAATCGGATCGTCTCGTTGACCACCGCGCCGGCCAGCGACCGGTCGGCACGAAGGTCGTCGAGCGCCTCGGGATGGCGCAGCAGGGCGAGCAGCGAGCACCCGATCTGGCTCGCCGTGGTGTCGTGGCCGCCGACGATCAGGTTGCCGACCATCGTGACGACCTCGTCGTGGGTCAAGCGATCGCCGGCCTCCTCGGCGACCAGCAGCGCGCTGATGAGGTCGTCGCCGCGCCGGTCGGCGCGGGCGGCAATCATCCGCTCGACGTCGACCATCAACTCCACCACCGCCGTCTCGGCGCGGGCAATCTGGTCGGCGTCCATGAGTCCGAAGACCGGGCTGAGTGCGTCTCCGTAGGCGACGAAGTTGGCGACCTCGTCGTCGGGCACTCCGAGCAGGCGGCAGATCACCGTGATCGGGACAGTGGCGAACGCCTCGACGAGATCGCCACCGCCGGCCGCAACGAGATCCGACATCCGCTCCGCCGTCAGCTCGGCGGCGAGTTCTCGATGATGCTCGACCGATCGCGGCGTGAAGACGCGAGCGGCGAGACGACGGAGGCGGTGATGGGCGTCACCGTCGTTGGTGAACATGAGGCTCGAATACCACGCCCGCAGAGGCCCGTTGGGTACCCCGAGGAGGTCGAAGATCGTCAGCCCGACGCCGGCAAGACGGGGATCATGCGCGAGGCTCTCGACCTCGCCGTAGCCGAGCACAACGACTGCACCACTGGCCGAATCGATGCCAGACGGGCCGATCTCACGGCCCGCACGAAGCACGTCGTGGAGCGAATCGTCGTAGGTGTACTCGAGCAGCGTGTCGGTCATCGGTTCGTCCCCTTTTCTCGCGACCCACGCCGCGCCCCGGCGCCATCATCACCGCCGCAGCCCATCGCCGCAAGGGTCGGCGGTCACACGCGCCGGTAGCGTCGAGCGCCTGATGGAGAGCACGCCGGGTGACACCGCCACCGACGGCGACATCTCAACCGGCGTCCACCTCGACATCGACGCCGTGATCTTCGACTTTGCCGGAGTGCTCAGCACGAGCCCCGGCCTCGGCATGATCGCACGGGCCGCCGACTTCGACGTCGATATCGGGGCCATGTTGTCGATCATGCTCGGCCCGCTCGACGTCGACAGCGATCATCCGTGGCACCAACTCGAGCGCGGACACATCACCACCGACGAATTCGAAGCCGCCATCGAGCCGATGTGGCGCGCAACAGGGGCGACGTCGTTCCCATCGCTGCCACGCGGCGAGGAACTCCTCGAAGTGCTCCAGCCCGTTCCCGAGATGATCGCCACCGCGCGAGACGTACGCGCCGCCGGATACCGCACGGCGATCCTCACGAACAACATGCGCGAGTGGGGCGTGTGGCGCGAGGTGTGGGATGCCGACAATCTCGTCGACGTCGTCGTCGACTCGTGCCAGGTCGGCCTGCGCAAGCCGAACCCGGCAATCTTCGAGTTGA
>JANPCI010000404.1:0-5078 GCA_031430875.1 Actinomycetes bacterium
TGGGAGACGTTGACGACCGAGTCCTTCGGCAGCCCCGACCGGCTCTCCGGGAGGGCGACATTGCCGGGCGCAGCAGCGAGGTCGACGTTGCTGCTGATCGCGACGGCGACGACGGTGCCGATCCGGCTGAGGTTGAACGAGCCGGCCGACACGACGACCACCGGCCGACGCTTGCCAGGCCCCGATCCGGTGGGTGCAGGCAGCTCGGCCCAGAAGATGTCGCCGCGGGAGATCACCAGTCCTCGTCGATCGCGAGGGCCTGGACCGCGGCCAGGCCGGCGTCGAGCTCGGACGGTCGGTCGCTGTACAGGTCGTCGAGCCGTTCGGTGACCCGGCTGGATTCGTCGGCGTCGAGCAGCCGGGCCAGCGCCTCGGCGTACAGCTCCGACCGCGAGATCCGCCGCCGCCGGGCGAGCCGATCGGCCGCCTCGAAGATCGGATCCGGAATCGACACGGCGGTCTTCATGCCGGATGAGTATAACCCAGTCATACCGGTCGACCTGTCAGACTGGGACAGATATGGCCTCACTCTCCGACGACCGAGTTCGCAGCTTCGTCCTGCACGGCACCCGTACCGGCAAGATCGCGTGGGTCGCGTCCGACGGAGCTCCACACGTCGTACCGATCTGGTTCGTGCTCGACGGTGACGACATCGTGTTCAACACCGGCGCCGACACCGGCAAGGGGAAATCGCTGGCACGTGAGGGCCGGGCATCGCTCGTGGTCGACGACGACACGCCGCCGTTCTCCTTCGTCAAGATCGACGGCACGGTCACGCTGCACGACGACCTCGACGAGGTGCGACGATTCGCCACGGCCATCAGCGGTCGTTACATGGGCGCCGACCGCGCCGAGGAGTTCGGCCGACGCAACGGCGTACCGGGAGAACTCCTCGTCCGCCTCCACCCGACCAAGGTCACCGCGGCGTTCGACATCGCCGACTGAACCTCATCGGTCGGCGGAGGGACGTCACCAGCTCACGCGTCACCCCGTGAACAGGCGTATGTCAACGGAGAGATTCGGTGCGGCGGCAAGCCGTCGATCGGTGGTGACCCGACGTCGCACATTCCGAGCCAGGCGTCCGCGGACGCGTGGCGAAGCAGCCACGGAACCCTGTCGCAGCCCCTCACTACGCTGAGGTCGAGCGAGCTCGACCAAGCCCCTCGCCAAAGCGGGCGGTCCGACGATCCAGCAAACGAACGGGAGGTCGCAGCGTGCCAGCGCCACGTATGACAAGCTACGCTACATGTATGACGATGCTCAGCTTTCGCGTCGACGACGAGGACGCAGCAGCGATCCAGCGCTGGGCAGACGAGCTCGGCATCGACCGATCAGCGCTCCTGCGCGACGCAGTGCGCCAGCACCTCAACCGGCTGATCTCCGAGCACGACGCTGAGCGATGGAACGACCTGCCGCTCACCGACGGCGAGTCAGTGTTGGCGACGATCGCCGACTGGGGCCCGGCCGAGGACTGGCAGGACTGGTCCGATGCAGCGCGGTGAGATCTGGTTCGCCGCCACACCCGGCGGCGACCGCCCCGTCCTGGTCCTCACCCGTGACCCTGTGGCCGACCGGATCGGCTCCGTCGTCGTCGCCGCCCTGACCCGCACCGAGCGAGGGTTGGTCTCCGAGCTGCTGCTGACACCGGCCGATGGCGTACCGACCGACTGCGTCGTCAACTTCGACAACATCCACACGATCCCCCGCACCACCTTCCGGCGACGGGTGACCACCCTCCCACCGAACCGGATGGCACAAGCCTGCCGAGCCCTCCAGGCCGCAGCGGGCTGCTGACGAAACGTCGCCCACTCGTGCTTCTGGGAGAAATCGTGAACAGCTGGCGTGTGTACACTATGCGCATGGCGAGAGTGAACGTGTACCTCCCCGACGATCTGGCAGCCCAGGCAAAGCACGCACAACTCAACGTCTCCGCCCTCACCCAGGATGCAATCCGCTCCACACTCGCCGCATCTGCAACCGATGCGTGGCTCGCCGGACTCGCTGGGCTCGACCGCCCCGACATCGACCACGAGACCGTGGCGCGCTCGATCGCCGAGGCGAAGGACGAACTGTGGGACGATGCCTGACACGCACGCCGTGATCGACGCCTCCGCCATGGTCGACCTGCTGCTCCGCAACTCCATCGGCGAGGCAGTGCAACACGCAGTCACCGCAACCACGTTGCACGCACCCGCCCACTTCGACGTCGAAGTGCTCTCAGCGCTCGCACGGCTCCATCGGGCCGGACACCTCAGCGACCATCAGATCGAGCAACGACTCGAACAGATTCGAACAGCGCCGATCGAACGGCACGCCGCGAGCGACCTCCTCGAACCGGCCTGGGCAATGCGTCACAACGTACGGATCACCGACGGCGTCTACGTCGCCCTCGCCACCGCCCTCGACACCCGGGTGATCACCACTGATCACGCGCTCGCACGCGCAGCCCCCGAACGAGCCCGCCTCGTCGACGACACCAACCCCTCGCCGACGTAGCCACCCACTCGAGGATCAAGACAGCGAATCCTGCAGACAACACCAGGTTCTTGCAGCCACCACACTCCCGTCGCTCCTGGTGCGTCGCATCTCAAGTGCTACACTTGGCGCATGCGAGTGGCAATCCGGGATCTTCGCAACGACACCCGCTCGGTGATCGACGCCGTCGAGCGCGGGGTCGACGTGATCCTCACCCGGCGCGGGCATCCGATCGCCCGGATCGTGCCAATCGAGCCCGACGACGATGACCTCGACACGTGGCTCGGCGAGATCACCGCCGACGCGCACGACAGCGGCCTGCTCGACGAGATCGATCGCCTCCGGCGCGACGAGGACGACGACACCGACGATCGACGTCTCGGTCGCCGATGACGCTGCTCTTCGACACCTCGGCCGTCGTCTCCCTGGTCGAGCGGGCGAACCAGTCAGCTGCGTCGCTCGTGCGCACCGACGGCGACCGGCCCTACGTGTCGTTCATCACGATCGCCGAGTTGCATGTCGGAGTCGCCCTCTCGCCCGATGCGCCGACCCGCACCGCACGTCAGCGGACGCTGAGCCGAGCACAGCGATTCCGCCAGTTGCCGATCGAGGATCCGATCCTCGACCATTACACCACCGCCCGGCGCGCCGGCCTACGAGGCAACGACGCGTGGATCGCCGCCGCAGCTCATCAGGTCGACGCCACCTTGGTCACCGCCGACGAGGTGTTCGCACGGCGAGCCGACGGCATTGTCGAGGTCGAGTTCATCTCGGCGTGAGCCGGCGACGTCCGAGCGCTTCCACCAATGACCGGATCGACGCTGACGCCCTGACGCATCAGAACGGTATGTGTCCCGGAAAGCGGAAGCTATTCCGCTCGGAAGTGCTGAGTTCGGGCTATGACCGGGTCAGACCCGCCGTCCAGGGGTGGACCTCGGCCCCTGCCGCTCGCCGAGCCGGAGGGCGGAAGATGGTGGGTGGAGGTGAGTTCGATGCGTCGATCAGTGATGGCAGCCGGTGTCGGGGTGGCGGCGATCGTCGGGTGGCGGAAGGCGTTCACGCCCTGGCAGCAGAACTGGGGCGCGACCGAGGAGGAGGTGGCGACGGCACTGCCCGGTGACGCGCTGACGCCACCACCGGTGGGTCAGTGCACCCGGGCGATCACGATCGCGGCGCCGCCAGAGGCGGTGTGGCCGTGGCTGGTGCAGATGGGCGCCGACCGCGGCGGCTTCTACAGCTACGCGTGGATGGAGAACCTGTTCGGGCTGCAGATCCACAACGCCGACCGGATCCACCACGAGTGGCAACAGCTCGCCGTCGGCGACGCGCTCTGGGCCGACCGGCGCCACAGGGGCGGTTGGGTGGTCGAACACCTGGAACCGAAGGTCGCCCTGGTGCTGAAGACCGCCGATCCGAAGACCGGCCGGGCCGCCACGCGTGACCAGGGCGTCGGCTTCGAGTTCCAGTGGACCTTCGCGCTGCGGCCCGACCCGCTCGGCGGCACGAGACTGCTGATCCGCGAGCGGACCGCCTTCGGCCGCCGGCTGACCCGCTGGCTGATGACCCCCGTCGGGCTCGTCAGCTTCATGATGACCCGCCGGATGCTCGACGGCATCCGAGTGCGGGCAGAGTCGGCATCGACGTGACACATCGACACGAAAGGGAGGACGAAAGGGAGGACGAGATGGCCACCGAGACGAATGAAGCACCGAAGTTGCCGCCGGTGTGGTTCAAGCACCTGTTCTGGCGGGTGCACCGATTCCTGTACCGGGTGCTCGGCAGCCGCGTGCTGTGGACCCCATCGAGCAAGCGCGGTTGGGGGGCGATGCACCTGACGACCGTCGGGCGGAAGTCCGGCGATCGGCGCGCGGTGATCCTCGGCTACATCGAGGACGGCTCGACGCCGGTCGTGCTGGCGATGAACGGCTGGGACGAGGGCGAGCCGGCGTGGTGGCTGAACCTCGAGGCGAACCCCAGCGCGGTCATCCGCCTGAAGGGCGAGGAGCAACGTCCCGCACGCGCCCGCCGCGCGGAAGGCGACGAGCGTGAGCGGCTGTGGCGCCGATGGGCCGAGATCGACGAGGGCCTCGACGCCTTCGCCGCCTCCCGCACCGCCGACACGCCCGTAGTCGTCTTCGAGCCATGCAACCGCACGGACCAGGTCGGCTGACGCCCGCTCGGGAACCCCAATTGGCACTGCGGCGGGCAGTCCGACCATGCTGTGGGACCGGAGGATGCGGATGGGCGAGGGAGCGAACGCCGAACTCGAAGCAGTGAAAGGCGACGTCCTGGCGCTCCGGCACGCCCTCGAAGCGGTCCGGGACGAGGCCACCACCGCCACGCAGCGGGCACACGCGGAGCATCAGGCCGAGGTCGACCAGCTACGGGCGACGATCACCGCGCTGCGCGAGGAGATGGTCCGTCAGAACGAGGAGTCCCTCGCGACGCAGCGGGCGGCCGAGCGCGACGGGGCGGCGGAGGTCGAGCACCTGCGGGCGGCGATCGTCGCGGCGCGGCGCCAGGCCGACGAGCTCCAGCAGCAGCACGACGCCACCCTCGCCGAGCAGGCGCGGCGGTTCGACGCCGAGCGCCGCGAGCTGCAC
>JANPCI010000405.1:0-3294 GCA_031430875.1 Actinomycetes bacterium
GCACACCGCATGGGCGCAGGCGATGCCTGGCTTGGCCTGGTGGTCGAGCACACAATGTTACGAACACATGACGGAAACAGGCTCGCGGGCGATGAGCCATCCGTCACGTCCCCGATCCTGGTGCCGTCAGCCTCCTCGCCGCCGACCGGTTTGGGTTGCAGTTCGGTTGGCCCGCTTCAACCGAACTGCAACGCAAACCGGGAGATGGGGCAGCGGTTGTACTGTCCAACTGTCAGCCACTGCGAGGAGCAACACGTTGGATTCGAATCCGGTCATCGAGATGCTCGGACGGCGACTCCGGCTCGCCGTCATCGGTGGCGGACCCGGCAGCTTCATCGGGGCGATGCACCGAACCGCGGCTCGGCTCGACGATCGCTACGAACTGGTCGCCGGCGTCCTGTCGTCGGATCCCGACCGGTCGCGTGCGGCGGCAACCGCGATCGGCATCCCCGACGACCGTGCGTACTCCGACGCCGACGAACTCTTCGCCACGGAGCAGACACGGCCCGACGGCGCCGACGTCGTGGCCATCATGACCCCGAACGACAGCCACCACCGATACGCGGTGGCCGCGCTCAGGCACGGCTTCGACGTGATCTGCGACAAGCCCGTCACCAACACGCTCGCGGACGCGCACGATGTCGTCGCCACCGTCGAGGAGACCGGTCTCGTGTTCTGTCTCACGCACAACTACACCGGCTACCCGATGGTCCGTCAGGCCCGCGCGATGGTGGCCGACCGACAACTCGGCGAGATCCAGTTGGTGCAGGTCGAGTACGTGCAGGGCGGCAAGGCAGCTGTGCGCGATCCCGATCCCGACGGGGCACTCCCCTGGCGCTACGACCCCGTACTGGGCGGGCCGTCGCTCGTCCTCGGCGACATCGGAACCCATGCCCACAACCTCGTCCGGTTCGTCACCGGCAGGGAGATCGACGAAGTCGCCGCCGACGTGGGACACATCGTCGCCAACCGTCTCGTCGACGACTACGCCGGGGCAATGCTGCGATTCGACAACGGCGCCCGTGGCTCGTTCTGGGTGACCCAGGCGGCCACCGGGGTGGAGAACTGTCTACGCCTGCGGGTGTCTGGCACCGGCGGCACCATCGAATGGATGCAGGAGGTGCCGACACAGCTGATCTTCCGACCAGCGGGAGCGCCGATGGAGATCCGCACACCCAACGGTCCCGGCACACTCCCGCTCGCGGCGCGGGCGAGCCGGATCGTCGCTGGTCACCCGGAGGGCTTCCACGAAGGGTTCGCCAACGTGTACTCCGACGCCGCCGAGGCAATCGCTGCGCGGCGATCCGGTCGCACTCCCGACCCGATGGCACTCCACTTCCCCAATGCGCTCGACGGGTTGAGGGGTGTCGAGTTCGTCGACGCCGCCGTCAGATCCAGCACCAACAATGGCGCCTGGACATCCGTCGCAGGATCCCTCTCGACCCGTGGCGATCAGTTGATGTAGTCACGTGACCAAGTAATGTGACCACATGGATGTCGGCGTTCGGGAACTGAAAGCGAAGTTGTCGGAGTACCTCGCCGCCGCGGCTGCCGGCGAGGACGTCGTCGTCACCGACCGTGGCCGGCCGATAGCCCGGCTGGTGCCATTCGGAAGCACATCGGCCGTCGACCGGGGTATCGCCGACGGCTGGATCGAAGCGCCTCGACGCACACGACTCGACCCCGTGAACCGCCACCGGTCAACGTCGTCGGTCCTC
Organism: Actinomycetes bacterium; assembly: GCA_031430875.1. GTDB lineage: Bacteria > Actinomycetota > Acidimicrobiia > Acidimicrobiales > Ilumatobacteraceae > Sva-07. Next base: position 1,719 of record JANPCI010000405.1, read on the forward strand.
GACCTGCTCGACGAGGACCGCGGGTGACGCTGTACGTCGACTCGAGCGCACTACTCAAGCGATACGTCGACGAACACGACTCCGTTGCAGCAGTCGACCTGATGACAACCGACCCGGTGCTGCTGACTTCTCGCATCACCGAGGTCGAGGTCAGGCGCAACCTCTCGCGCCTGCTCGATGCAGCCGCGCTCGACACCGTACGTCGGCAGTTCAGTGTCGACCTCGACGCATTCGCACTCATGGGCGTCGACTCTGCGATCTGTAACGATGCTGCGCGCATCGCCGAACAAACTCTGTGCCGATCTCGCGACGCGCTGCACATCGCGTCGGCACTTCGGGCCGGCGCATCGACGGTCGTTCTCACCTTCGACATCCGTCAGGCGAGAACCGCACGGGCCGTCGGTCTCAACGTCATCGGCTGCTGACGAACGGGCAAGCGTCGCGTCCGTTCGTCCTGTGAATCGAGAGGCTGGCAGTACCTGGGCGGCAACATCCGCTCCTGCGTACCGGCCGCTGTTCCTCAGCGCCACCATCGTGCTCTTCGCCGGAACGCTCGACGTCCGTCCGGTCACCTGACGATCGAAGTCACCTGGCGGGTTCGACGCGCCACACGGCGCCGTCAGATCTGACGTAGCCGGCGCACGGCTCCCAATGTGTGCCGAGCACCAGCTCGTCGGTGTCGGAGCGCTCGCTGAAGAAGGCGCGGCGGGTGGCTTCGGCCTGGCCGGGATCGACGTCGAACGAGCTGCCCCATTCCGGGTGTGCGGCCTGGCAGACCATGTGCGAGAGGTCGCCGGTGATCACGGCGCGCTCGCCCTCGCTCTCGATGAGCACGCTGACGTGGCCGGGCGTGTGCCCAGGTGTCGGCGCCAACGACACGTGGGCGGTGAGCTGCGCATCAGTGGCGACCAGATCGACCAGGCCGGCGTCGATCACCGGCTGGATCGAATCGGCGCGCAGCACCTGATCCATCCCCGAGTCGTCGCGTTGCCAGTGCTCCCATTCGACGTCGGCGAAGAGGTAACGGGCATTGGGGAACGTCGGAACCCAATGCCCGTCGACGAGACGGGTGTTCCATCCGACGTGGTCGACATGGAGATGCGTGCACAACACGGTGTCAATCGACTCCGGAGGGAAGCCGGCCGCAGTCATGTCATCCAGGAATGGTCCCGAGCGCATGCTCCATGCCTCGACCGGCCGCTGCTTGTCGTTGCCGAGGCAGGTGTCGACGAGGATGCGCCGGCCCTCGCTCTCGACGACCAGCGCCCGGATCGTCATGTGGACCTTGCCCTCCGGCGTCGCGTAGTGCGGCACCATCCACCCGATCTCCTGAATCCGATCGGCAGTCGCATCGGGCAGCAGCCAATGCGCGGCCGACGTCGTCGTCAGCTCCACGATCTCCGTGACCCGCACCTCACCGATCGTCCACATGGTTCCGAGATTGCCACGTGGGCGGACCGGCGAGCATGGCCGGAGGGTGCGATCCCGCGCCATCCCGCAGCCCCACTACGGTTTGCGTTGCAGTTCTGTTGGGACGGCCCAATCGTTCTGTCATACAAACCGGGTGAACCGGGTG
>JANPCI010000406.1:0-1526 GCA_031430875.1 Actinomycetes bacterium
GGATCTCGGCGGTGGCGTACACGACCGACGAGTTCTCGGCCCGGTAGGAGAGCTGCGCGTTGCGCAGTTCGGCTTCGAGCGCCGGCAGCGAGATGCGGGTGGGGAGCAGGATGCAGATGTCGCCGGGACGACACGGACGCAGTGCGCCGAGTGCTTCGTCGTGGATCGGCCACCCGTCGGCGAGCGCGGTCGACACAGTGGCGGCAACATCGGCCGCCTCCCGGAGTCGCAGGGCGTCGGCGGCGCCCAGATCGTCGGTGCGGCTGTTCGGTGTGAGGTCGTCGTGACGATCGGCGCCGAGGACCGACACCGTGCCCTGTGCGAGGGCGACTGCAGGGCGACACGCATCGAGCGGTTGGAAGGCCGGCTGGGCATCGGCCTCGAACGTGATGAGCCGACCGAACACGTCGTTGGCGAAGTCGATCACGGCCTGCGTCGAACGGAAGTTGGCCGACAGCGCAACGCGGTCGGCACCGACCTGGTCGGCTGCCCGCAGGTATTGGGCGATGTCGGCACGGCGGAATCGGTAGATCGACTGCTTGGGATCCCCCACGATGAACAGGCGTCCGGGGAGCGGTTGGAGCCGTCGCCAGGCCGGCGAGCTGCCACCATGAAGGTCATCGGCGCCATCGTGGCCGTCGGCCGCGGCCTGGTCGGGATCGTCGGGGTCGGCGGTGAGCCGCACGGCGATCTCGAGTTGGATCGGGTCGGTGTCCTGGAACTCGTCGAGGAGCACCCGCTGGTATCGCTCGTGAAGGAGCCGACGGAGGTGGGGCCGGTCGGTCAACAGGCGTCGGGCGAGAACGAGAAGATCGTGGAACTCGAGCAGGCCGGCTTGGGCGCGTCGCGCGGCGGCATCGAGGACGAATCGGCCCATCACCGCTCCGAGCAGGAGTCGACGGTGGCGCCGGACCGCTTCGAGGAGTGCCCGTGCCACCCGCCCGAGGTCGATCTCGAGGCCCTGCAGCGTTTCGAGGTCGGACGCGCCGTTGGCTCCGAACGCCTTGGTCCACTTCGCCTTCGCCCCTGGCCACCGCTTGCCGTCAGCCCAGTTCCCGAACCGGCGATCGAGTTCGACGATCAGCTCCAGCCGTGTTCGCACGCTGTCGGCCGACGCGAGCTCGTCGACGAGCGCGGCGATGGCGCGCGTTGTCTCGACCTGCGTGTCGTCGGGAGGTACCGGAGTGGAGGCGATCGCGGCGCCGATCACCAGCAGTGGGGCGAGGTCGAGACGCAGCGGCCCAGGGTCGGTGAGGTCGACGCGGTCGTCGACGAGATCCCAATTGGCCCGGAAGTCGTCGGCCATGCGGCGGGCACCCTTTCTGATGCCGAAGCCGTCGAACTCACAGAGTTCGACGAACGCACGTCCACCGTCGATCATGCCGCCGGGAGGATCGGGTTCGTCGAGCAGACGGTCGAGGAGATCGTCCCACTGCTCCTCGAAGGCCAGTCCGCTCTCGAGTTCGTCGAGGACGGAGAACCCTGGCGGAAGGCCGGCCTCGATCGGGAAGTCGAACAGGATGCGG
>JANPCI010000407.1:0-5761 GCA_031430875.1 Actinomycetes bacterium
GTTCTGTGTGATGTTGAAGTCGTGCATCATCGTCGGTCCTGCGACGGTGATCTCCTCGTTCTGCACCATGGAACCGTCGGCCGAGATCCGGTAGTAGCGGAGGTAGGGCTCGAAGGCGGAATACCCGAAGGCGAGCAGCTCACCCGTAACCGGGCAGATCTTCGGATGCGCGGTGAAGGAGCTGGCAAGCGCTCCACCGAAGTCGGCCGGGCCGAGCGTGTTCAACTCGCCGTCGAGCAGGTAGGGCAGGTGGCCCTCCTCGAGCGCGAAAATCTTGCCGGCATGGCCGATCACGTTCGTGTTGGCCTTCGACGCCTTCACGTCCATCATGACTGCCGGGTCGAGGATGTTGGTGTCCGGGTTCGAGATGAACGGGGTCTGGACGTACCGGTTGCGATACCACTCGGCCTTGCCGTCACGCAGACGCACGCCGTGGACCATGCCGTCTCCGAAGAACGGATGGTCGGCGACGCCCGTGAGCGGGTTGGCGCCGTTGCGGGCGTACCGGCCGTCGAGTTCAGCCGGCAGTGAACCGGTGATGACAAGGTCGGTGACCGTGCGCTCGTCGGTGACCGGCCGGCCGTTGCCTTGCATGAAAACAGGTGTGCTGTCGTCGATGATGGTCATTCTGATCTCCTTGTACTCATGGGAGACATCGTCGGACCCCCATCCAAACGGCATGGACTCAGCGTGCGCTGGAGCTCATGACAGAAATTTACTTCGCGTAGCTTAGCGGGTTTCAGCACCCGATGCGGGCTCGGCGAGACGCTCGGCGATCACCTCGTTTGCCTCGGGAACCGGCGATCCATCGAGCCAGGCCAGCAGCATGGCATTGACGATCTCCGGCGCCTCCTGCTGCACCCAGTGCGAGACACCGGGGAGGAATCGAAGGGTGAGGTCGGCGACGTGCTCGTCGGTGCCATCGGTCGTCTCCTTCGACAACGCCGTGTCCTGCAGGCCCCACAGCATCAATGTCGGCGTCTCGATCACGGGCAGCTCCTCCGACGCCATCGCCCGCGCGCCGCGAAATGCTGCCCGGTAGTAGTTCAACATCGAACGCATCGCCCCTGCCCGTAGTGCTGCTTCGCGATAGACATCGGTCACTTCGGCGGGAAATCGGGTCGAGTCGACGGCCATCTTCTCGAAGGAGTTGCCGATGGCCTTGGCACGTCGCGCGCACAGAAGCTTCTCGGGCAGCCACGGGATCTGGAAGAAGAACATGTACCACGATTTGAGGAGCTGGCGGACGCCACGCAGCTCTCGGCGCATGCAAGCAGGATGCGGGACGTTCATGATGACGAGCCGCTCGAGCGGGCGAACCTCGCGGATCGCGAACATCCAGGCCTGGGCTGCTCCCCAGTCGTGTCCCACCAAGATCACCTTGTCGCGTCCGGATGCATCGACCAGCGCACCGATGTCGGCAAGGAGGAGGTCCATCGAGTAGTCGGCGACCTTCGGCGGCTTCGACGATCGTCCATAGCCACGCAGATTCGGCGCCCAAACCTCGTACCCGGCAGCAGCGAGCGCCGGGATCTGATGGCGCCACGAGAACGCAAGCTCCGGGAATCCGTGCAGCAGCAATGCAAGACCACGGGGTCCACCTTCGTTCGTGACCGACACCTCCAGGTCGACCTCGTTCACCGCAATGGTTCGATACGTCAACGGATCCATGCCATCGATACTGCCATTCTCCACCAGCAGACGGCGACGGCTGCAGGTGACGACGTCTAGATTGCTACCGAGCCATGACGAGCGATACCCCACTCCTTCGCGACGAGTGGCGCGAGGTTCCTCATCCCAAACGGCTGTCCAACGCCCATGCGCAGCGTGGCGAGATCCTCAGGCGACACGGCACCGCGCTCGACAACGGCCTCCCGGTCTACGCCGACCCTCGGAGCGGACTGAGCGTGTTCACGTCGGAGTTCCTCGCCCGCCGCGGCTACTGCTGCGACAGCGGTTGCCGACACTGCCCGTTCATCGAGTGAGTTCGATTCGCCTCATGGCTTCGTGTGTGCACCCGATTGAAGCAAGACTGGTCCTGTGCAACGACCAGCGCCAGCCATCTACGAACTCTCGGCGATTCCGGAGTTCGGCGCATTCATGCTGTCGGCCCCGTGGCTCGCCACTGCGCCGAAGGGCATCGGGCGCCGCGTGCTGGTGTTGCCCGGCTTCACCGCCGGCGACGTGTCGACCGCACCGATGCGTCTCGCGCTGCGGGCGCTCGGACACCGTCCATCGCCCTGGGGGCTCGGTGTCAATGTCGGCCCCGACGACGAAACGGTGCGCCAACTCCTCCGCCTGCTCGAACAGTTGGTCAAGCAGAACGGCGGGCCGATCGACATCGTCGGCTGGAGCCTCGGTGGGATCATGGCACGGCTCCTTGCGCTGCATCACCCCGACCGCGTCCGTCAGGTGATCACACTCGGGAGCCCGATCCGTATCGAGGATCCACAGGCCAACATCAGCGAATCCGTGCGGCGCCTGGCGCAACTGTCGGGCCTCCAACGCAACCGCCGCGGGCACGACCTGACCGTGGTGCCGGTTCCATCGACGGTGATCTACTCGCGCCAGGATGGCGTGGTCGCCGCCGCCTCATGTCTCCAACCGGTTGGCCCCACCGCCGAGAACATCGAGGTGCGTGGTGCTCATATCGGGTTGGGCCACAACCCATCGGTGATCTGGGCGGTCGCCGATCGGCTCGCGCAACGAGACGGCGAGTGGCAACCCTTCGAAGCGCCCCCGCTGCTGTCGTGGTGTTACCCGACGATCGACAGCCCACCCACGGGCGCCACCGCCCGCGTCGTCGGAGCCTGATCGCAATGCCGACCGCTCAGATGCGGCGACGCCACTCACGGCTGTTGGCGATCGAGACACCAACCGCACTCGGCCACACCTCCACCTTGACCGTTCTGAACGCGTCAACGGCGCCCCAGCGAATCAACGCCGCACTTCTGCGTCGCGAGGTGGAGGCTCGCCTCGACGAACTCCCCATGCTGCGCCAATCGCTCGTCGACGTGCCGCTCGGACTCGACCGACCGTGGTGGCGCGACCATCCGGGGTTCGATCTCGACTACCACTTGCGACACATCGCGGTACCGGATCCCGACGACCCCAACGCGCTCGCTGAACTCGTGGCACGTATCCACTCCCGCCCACTCGACCGCAACCGGCCGCTGTGGGAGTTGTACCTCATCTCCGGCCTCGCCGACGGCCAGGTGGCGCTGCTGTTCAAGATGCACCTCGCAGCACTCGCAGAATCGACCGGCAACTCGCTGTGCGCCGGCTTGATCGGCGACTCCGCCGACCTGCTCGGCAACGACACGCCCGACCCCGACCCGTGGTCACCGCAGCCGGGGCCGACGCTGCACGAGATAAGCACCCGAGCGTGGGTCAACGCAGTTTTCGATCCCATCCGGACCTTCCGCAACGTACCCCGGACACTCAACTCGGTGCCGGGCCTGCGGAGCATCCTCAACCCAGCGTTGGCACTGATGAACCAGCGAGCCCAACGCTCGATCGTGATCGCCGAACAGTCGGGCATCACGCCGCGGACGTCGTTCAATGCTCGCATCGGAGCGCACCGCCGGTGGGCCAGCGCCGACCTCGATCTGCGGCGCATCGCGGAGATTCGCGCCCGCTTCGACGTGAGTACCGTCGACGTGTTGACCACGGTGTGCGGTGGAGCTCTGCGGTGGTGGCTCCTCCAGCACGACGAGCTTCCACGCGAGAGCCTCAAGGCACTCGTGCCGCTGTCGGTCAGCGACCCCGAAGCGATCGAGGGGATCGCCGGCGTCGTTGTCAGCCTCGAAACCAACGTGCATCGGATCCCGGACCGGCTCTCCGTGGTCCACGACCAGATCGCCGAGGCGGTCACCCGACACGGCGCGATGACGGTGGCCGAGATCCGCGGCGTCGGCGGCGGAACCCCACTGCTCGGGATCGTCGCATCTCGCCTGCTCGAACGCAGCCCACTCGCCGACCGGCTGATGCCGCCGTTCAACACCACCATCACGTCGGTTCCCGGATCGCAATCAACGCAGTACGCACTCGGCGCTAAAGTGGCAGCGATCTACCCGATCCTCGGCATCGTCGACGGTATGGGGCTCCATATCGGTGCGATCTCGGTCGAGGATCGTCTGTGCCTGAGCCTCGTCTCCGACCGCTACCTGATCACGGATCTCGAAGCGCTCGCGGCACGAATTCCCCACGAGTTCGACCTGCTCGAGGCGTGCGAGCCCGACTGAACCTCAGTCGAACAGGATGACGCTGCGGGCGACGTTGCCGGCCTTCATGTCGTCGAAACCGTCGTTGATCTGCTCGAGCGTGATCGTCTGCGACACCATCTCGTCGAGGTGCAGGCGGCCGTCGAGATACATGTCGACGTAGCGGGGCATGTCGGTACGGAACTGATTCGACCCCATGTTCGAGCCGGTCAGCGTCTTTTCGTACAGCAGCTCGGGCCCGTGGATCTCGATCCGCGTGCCGACCGGGATCATCCCGATGATCGTCGCCTGGCCCCCGTTGCGGAGCATTCCGAACGACTGCTCGGCGGTCACCTTCATCCCGACCGCTTCGAACGAGTAATGCACACCGCCACCGGAGAGATCCTTGACCGCCGCGACCGGATCGTCGGACGCCGCGTTGACGACGTGGGTGGCACCGAGCTGCTGGGCGAGCTCGAGCTTCGACGGGTTCGTGTCGACGGCGATGATCTTGTTCGCTCCTGCAATGCGCGCACCCTGGATGGCCGACAGCCCGATGCCTCCGCACCCGATGACCGCCACGGTCTCGCCGGGGGCGACACGGGCCGTGCGGAACACCGCACCGAGCCCGGTGGTGACGCCACAGCCGATGAGCGCCGCCTTGTCGAACGGCATGTCCTGATCGATCTTCACCAGCGCCTGTTCGTGGATCAGCATCATTTCGGCGAACGACGACAGGTGCAGATACTGATTGACCACCTCACCGCCGGCCCGGCTGAGCCGAGGCGGTTCGCCCGGCTGGCGGACGAGCTCGGTCGCCTTGTTCTCACACAGCGTGAGGTGACCGTCGGTGCACTGGGAACAATGGCCGCAGAACGCCGACAGGCAGGTGATCACGTGGTCGCCCGGCGCCACGTAGTGGACCATCGAACCAACCGCCTCGACGACGCCGGCCGACTCGTGGCCGAGCACCGCCGGGCACGGAAACGGGTACTTGCCTTCCATGAAGTGCAGATCGCTGTGGCACAGCCCAGCCGCGACGGTACGCACCAGCACCTCGCGCGGGCCTGGCTCGCCGATCTCGACGTCTTCGATGTCGAGCCGACCGGGGATGGAATTGAGGACCGCTGCTCTCATCACTGCTCCTGTCTCGTTTCGTTCGCCACGTATGCATCGTGACACATCGACGACCCGACTACTTTGCGAAGGATGTCGAACTCTGAGCCCGAGCGACGCCCAAGACGCCAACGCGGTTTGCGCGGCGTCTACAATCGTTTCCTCGAGAACCCAGCGTCGATGCGCTATGCATCGGTTGCGATCATGACGGTCACGATCGTGATGACACTCCTCGGTGCGGTGGTCCTGCGTGTATTCGACCGCGAGGAGTACCCGACGTTTGGCGAGGCCATCTGGTTCACCCTGCAGACGGTCACAACGGTGGGCTACGGCGACAACACTCCCGCCGACTTCATCGGACGCCTCGTCGCCGCCGCCATCATGCTGAGCGCGATCGGTTTGATCACGGTGATCACCGCCATCATCACCTCGACCTTCGTCGG
>JANPCI010000408.1:0-4131 GCA_031430875.1 Actinomycetes bacterium
CCCCGGTGAATCGATCCTGCTCGATGTCGGCACCACCACCGCTGCGATGGCGTCCGCGCTGGTGGCGCGCTCCACGCTCAGTGATGTCACCGTCATCACCAACGGGCTGTCCATCGCCCTCACGCTCGAAGCTGCGCACCCTCGTTTGTCGATTGTGGTCACCGGGGGCACGCTGCGACCCAAGCAGCATTCGCTCGTCGACCCGCTCGCCGGATCGATGCTCAAGGGCCTGAGTGTCGACACCGTGTTCCTCGGTTGCAACGGGATCGACCTCGACGGCGGCGTGACCAACATCAACCTGCCGGAAGCCGACATCAAGCGGGCGATGATCGCCGCGTCGCAACGCTGCGTCGTACTGGCCGATTCGACCAAGTTCGGTACCCGAGCACTTGCAACCGTGTGTGAGATCGACGACGTCGACGTCGTCATCACCGACGGCGCCGCCAACCTCGACGATGTCGAGGCCCTTCGGGCCCGTGGAGTCGACGTCATCGTGACATGAAGTGACATGAGATCGTGGCGACGTATCCCGTCGCCGACGAAACCCGAACTGCATTCGCAGATCGGACAGCAAACACTGCGGGAGTCTCGCAGTGAGAGGGAGGAACAACGTGAAGAAAGTACGCACAGTCGCCACCGCGGTGATCGCGTTGTCGCTCATCGCCGCTGCATGCGGCAGTGACGACGACAGCGGTTCCGCGGCGTCGACTCCAGAGGGGACCGCCGCAACCGAAGGCACCACGGCCTCCGGCGGTAGCGACGGGGGCACCGAGATCCGTTGGCGCACCCGTCCGGACAATGACGCCGAGGCCGCGCTCTACGCCGGCATCAGCGACGAAATCGACGCAGCCAACGACGGCTTCACGCTCAGCTACGAGCCCGGCACGAACGAGGGCTCGCCGTATCAGGACCAGCTGGTCACCGAGATTGCCAACGGCACCGCACCGGACGTGTTCTGGATCCCCGGCACGGACCTCGCCCGCTTCCAGAAGGAAGGCTTGATCCTCGACCTGGGGCCTCAGGCCGCCGCCGATGGGTTCGACACGAGCGAGTTCTACCCAGAGCCGATGTACCACCTGACGTACGACCCTGAAGCGGGCGCTCCCGGCGACAAGTTGTGGGGTCTGCCTCGCGACGTGTCGACGTTCGCGCTGTACCTCAACAACGACCTCATCGCCGAGGCCGGTGCGGACGATCCTCGGGCACTCGCCGAAGCCGGTGAGTGGGATTGGGCAGCGTTCCAGGACGTCGCCACCAAGGTGACTGCACTCGGTGGCGCCAACAAGGGCTACGCGATGAACAGCTGGTGGGCCAACTACGGAGCGTTCATGAACGCTGCCGGCGGGGGGTTCTTCAACGAGGATCGCACCGAGTGCGCCCTCGACACGCCCGAGTCGATCGCCGGCCTCCAGCAGGTCGTCGACATCTTTAGCGCCGATCTCGCCGTTCCGTTCGGCGAGGACGGAGAGCCAGCGTGGAAGGCCGGCACCGTCGGCATGTTCACGAACGGCCGCTGGGCAACGCCTGGCGCTCGTGAGGTTCCCTTCAACTGGGACGTTGTCCAGATGCCCACCGGACCCGGTGGCACGCAGGGCAACTGGTTGTTCTGGGGCGCCTACGTGGTGAACGCGAACACCGAGCACCCCGCCGAGGCATGGAAGCTCGTCCAGGACCTGACCAGCTCCGACAGACAGGCGCAGATCAGCGAGCTCGGGGCGAACATCCCGAGCCGTCAGAGCCAGGAAGCCATCGATGCCTTCCTCACGTTCACACCGCCGGAGAACAACCAGGCGTTCATCAACGGGTTGCAGGACTCGCCCACCGCTGAAGGCCCACTGTGGGCCGGCGATTGGCCGACCTTCGACACCGCGATGAACGACGCGGTGACCGCCGTGATCAACGGCACTCGTACCATCGAGGACTACGAGGCCAAGATCTGCGACGAAACGGCAGCAGCGTTCGACAGCTGATGCCATGAGCTGAGTCCGGTCCGAACCGGGGTGTGATGCCCCGGTTCGGACCGTGCCTCGGTCGATTCTGTTTCTGCTCACATCGCTGTGAGCGCCGAGTTCGCACGAGGGGGTGCCTGATGATCGATCTGACGACGATGGACCGCGAGCCGGAGATCGCCGACGAAGCCCAGTACGAGCGGGGCATGACGCTCGGCTTGCGGCTCGTGGTGTTCTGGCACGTTGTCGGTGCCGCTGCTGCAGTCGTCACGATGCTGCTCGCGAGCCGCACGGGCGACGACGAGCTTCCGGGCACGATCGGTGCCTTCCTTCGGCTCTTTGCCATCGGCAGCTTCGTGGCCCACGCCGCCGCGGCGTTCGGCGTCGCCCAACGCCGCCGGTGGGGTCGCACCCTCTCGCTGGTCGTGAACTACCTGACCTTCGTCGTCGCCGTGGTCGCGGTGATCCACCAGCTCGGCGGGTTCACGGCGGTCGGCAAACTTGGAACGGGCCTCAACAAGGCGTTCGTGCCGTTCCTCGTCGTGGCCGTGGGGCTGGTGTGGGTGCTCGTCGCCTCGCAGATCGCGGCAGGTAAGCCGGCCGCGCCCGGGCCCAAGCATCTGCGCCGCGCCGGCTGGGTGATTGCCGGGCTCGGGTTCGTGTGGTTCGTGATCGCCGCCGACCCGAGCGGGATGTTGTCGACGTTCTTCGAACGCATCGTCCAGCCCGTCACGATTGCAACGCTGGTGCTGGGAGTTGCGTCCCTGGCCGCCACTCGGTTCATGTGGCAACGAGACGTCGGTCGGATCTTCGGGACGACGGCGAGTACCGAACGGGCGCTGACGGGTCTCGCGTTCCTGTCGCCGAACCTGCTCGGGTTCCTCTTCTTCTTCGCTGGCCCCGTGATCTTCTCGCTCATCGTCAGCTTCTACGACTGGAAGACGACCGGCACCAGCCGCTCCTTTGTCGGCATCGACAACTACACCCAGGCCCTGAGCATCGACTTCGCCAGTTCACCGACTGGCAACGCGGGCGGCGAAGTCCTGAACTCCGGCTACCAGGTGCTGATGCACCTGGACTGGTTCGGTCAGCACTGGGTGCTGGGCGCTCGCGACGTGACGTTCTGGCTGTCGCTGCGGAACATCATGTTCTTCCTCGTGCTCGCCGTGCCGCTGTCGGTTCTGCCGGCGCTGTTCCTGTCGAGCATCCTTGCTTCACAACTGCGCGGCATCAAGGTGTTCCGGGCGATCTACTTCATCCCGTCGGTGGCCGGCGTCATCGGCGTCGCCATCATCTGGGGGCAGCTGTTCCAGTCGACTGTCGGCTGGATCAACTACATCATCAAACGAGGCGGCGACATCTTGCCGTTCGTGGAAGCTCCGGCCGAGGGGCAGGCTTGGCTGAGCAGCAACTCCACTGCACTATTGGCCATGGTGATCGTGTTCGCGTGGATGAGCTTTGGGTTCAACACGGTGCTGTACCTGGCGGGCCATCAGGGGATACCGAAGGACCTGTATGAAGCGGCGGAGATCGACGGGGCTCGTGCCTGGAAGATCTTCCGGCGGATCACGGTGCCGCAGCTGCGTAACACCACGTTCTACGTGCTGATCACCACCTCGATCCTCGCCCTGCAGCTGTTCGACATCGTGTGGATCCTGTCCACACCTCAGCCGGGCGGGCCGGACAACGCCACCATGACCCCGGTGATCGCGCTCTACAACGAGGCGTTCAAGCAGAACAACCGGGGCTACGCCTCGGCGCTCGCCTGGGTGCTGTTCGCCATCGTCTTCGTGTTCACCTTCGCCCAGTTCCGCCGAGAACGTGACGGCGCGACAGGAGGTCTGTCATGAGCGTGAAGCGCAAAGGCCCGCGGGCGACCGCCACCAAGGTAGCCACCTATGCGCTGTTGATCACCGTGGCGATCATCGTGCTGTTTCCGTTCGTCGTTGCGGTCTCGACCTCGATGAAGCGGAACTCCGACATTTTCACGTACCCGCCGTCGTTGATCCCGCGGACCGAGACCACGGTCACCGATGCCGCCCGTGGGCTCGACAACGCGACGGTCTACGTGTTGCCGGACCGGGACGGCAAGTACGCGCTCGCCGAGGACGACGTGCCCGTCGCCGAGTTCGCCCGTCTCGACGATCCGACCGTGATCATCACCAGGCCCCCTGCCGACGGA
>JANPCI010000409.1:0-1842 GCA_031430875.1 Actinomycetes bacterium
CAAGCGTCAGGCGACCACGGACGACCTGACAGGACTCCCGAACCGCCGCGAGTTCGAACGCCAAACCGAGGAGGCCCTGCTCGCCGCCGAGCGGTTCAAGACCGGGGTCTGCGTGATGCTCATCGACCTCAATGGCTTCAAGCTGATCAACGACACGCTCGGCCACCAGTTCGGTGATCTGGTCTTGCGTGCGGCCGCCAAACGCCTCCGCGACGCCGTGCGTGACACCGATGTCGTCGGGCGCTGGGGCGGCGACGAGTTCGTGATCCTGCTGCCTGGCGTGCACGACGCATCGGGGGTCCGCAGCAGTGCCGAACGCATCGGAGGCCTGCTGGGTGGCACGCCGATCGCCGATGACGTGACGGTCACCGCCGCAATTGGTGCGGCGCTGTACCCGCGTCACGGCGCCACCCTCGATGACTTGATCCGCGCCGCTGATGAAGCGATGTACGGCGCCAAGACGACGGGTGTGACCCATCGGCTTGCAGATCCCCTCAGCAGCGAGGCCGACGCCGAGTCGTCGCGCCGACCCGACCGCCGCCGGTCGCATGTCGACGACGTCAACCACGTCTGACGCACGCTCCGGGTACGCCGGTGGCCGACGCCTACACTTCCGACGTGCCCCCTCGGAGTGTGCTGACCAGCAAGCTCGCAGGCTTCGGTACGACGATCTTCGCGGAGATGTCGGCGCTGGCCGTCGAGACGGGGGCGATCAATCTCGGCCAGGGCTTCCCCGACACCGACGGGCCATCAGAGGTGCTCGACGCCGCCGTCGCAGCGATCCGTGCGGGCCTCAATCAGTACCCACCGGGGCTCGGCATGGCGGAGCTTCGCAACGCGATCGCCGAGCATCAGCGGCGGTTCTACGGCATCGAGCTCGATCCGGCGACGCAGGTCGTGGTCACCGCCGGTGCCACGGAGGCCCTCGCCGGCGCCCTGCTCGGCATGCTCGACTCGGGCGACGAGGTCGTCGTGTTCGAGCCGATGTACGACAGCTACCAGGCATGCATTGCCCTCGCCGGCGCACGAGCAGTTCCGGTGCTGCTCGCGCCCGACGCCGAGGGCCGTTACGTGTTCGATCCCGATGCCCTGCGCGCCGCCGTCAGCAACCGCACGAAGCTGATCCTGCTCAACACGCCACACAATCCCACCGGCAAGGTCTTCACGACCGACGAGATGGCGACCATCGCCGACGTTGCCCTCGAACGTGATCTGATCGTGGTGACCGACGAGGTCTACGAACACCTGCTTTTCGGCGGGCGTCGGCACACGCCGTTGTCGACATTGCCGGGGATGGCGGACCGCACGCTGACCATCTCGTCGGGCGGCAAGACTTTTCACACCACCGGATGGAAGATCGGCTGGATGACCGGCCCCGAACCGCTGGTGACCGCCGCACGGACGGCAAAGCAGTTCCTCACCTACGTCAACGGTGCGCCCTTCCAGCCCGCGATCGCCGTCGGTCTGGCCCTGCCTGACGCCTACTTCGAGCGTCTCGCGGCCGACTTGCAAACCGCGCGTGATCACCTCGTCGTCGGGCTGCGATCGGCGGGGTTCACCACCTATGTGCCGGAGGCGACCTACTTCGCGACGGTCGACATCCGCCCGGTCGACCCGACCGGCGATGGGATGGCCTTCTGTCGCTCATTGCCGGCACGGTGTGGCGTCGTCGCGATCCCGAACGAGGTCTTCTACGCGAGGCCCGAACACGGGCGTCATCTCGTCCGGTTCGCCTGCTGCAAACGACTCGACGTCATCGATGCTGCCGTCGAGCGTCTCGCCGAGGGGTTCGGGTCGTGAGCGTGCGCGTCGCCGCCATCCAGCACGACATCGTCTGGCACG
>JANPCI010000410.1:0-3798 GCA_031430875.1 Actinomycetes bacterium
GGCGATCATCCGGAGCCCCCGAATGTGGTGGGCATCGTCAAGTGGGATCTTCAGTTCGTTCAACGCGCCGACTGCCCGGGGGGTGAGTCCGTCGCCGCACACCTTGTCGCGGCCATGCACACCCTTCTCGAAGACCACAACTTTGGCGCCCGACCGAGCAGCCTGAATCGCCGTTGCGGCACCGGCAGGCCCGGCACCGATCACGGCGATGTCGACTCGTTCTGAACTCATGCCTCCACGCTGCCGGAACTTCGAACGAAAAGCACGGTCGAGCCCTGGTCACATCTCACACCACGACCCGGTTTGCGTGACAGGTCCATTGGCCCGTCCCAACAGAACTGTCACGCAAACCGGGCAGTTCGGGGTGTCGGAGTTCCGGGGTGACCAACGATGATGTAGGTGATGGCCGCCGCACCACCCGCATCGCACCCCGATCACGTCGCTGATCTGATGCGCATCTATGACGCTGGTGTCGAGGAGGTGTACCGCTACCTGCGGTCACGATGTGGCCACCGACATCTCGCGGAGGACCTCACCGCCGACACCTTCCTCGCGGCAGTCGGTCAGGTTCAACGCCACGCAGTCGACGAGGTCACGATCGCGTGGCTGATCGGGATTGCGCGCCACAAGTTGGTCGACCAGTGGCGGCGAACTGCTCGGCGGCCGGAGGTACTGATCGACGGCGACGTGCCGCACGGCGACGTCGGTGCAGATGATTCCTGGTCCGAGGTGATCGACCGTCAGTACGTCGGCGTGGTGATGGAATCGCTCGGTGCTCACCACCGCAGCGCACTCGTCTTGCGCTACTTCGATGGTCTCCCGGTTCCCGAGGTGGCCGTTCACCTCGGCCGCTCGATCCACGCAACCGAGGCCCTCCTGGTGCGCGCCCGGCGTCAGTTCCGCATTGCTTATGAACGAGAGGAAGGAGTCATCGTATGACCGATCACGACCGCTTCGAACGCCTCGCGGACATCATGAGCACCGACGAGTCCGTCGATCCGATCTTCGTAGCCCGTCTTCGGGCGCGCATAGAGCGAGCGCTCGGCCCGTCCGCCGAACACATCGCCATCCGACTCTCCGAACGCGCCGCGACCGGCGCGACAGTCACACTGACCAACGAAAGGAATCTCACCATGTCTCAGGTCATCACCCCGTACATCTGCGTCCACGACGCGGCTGCCGCCATCGACTGGTACCGAGAGCATTTCGGCGCCACGGTCACCACCGTCATTCCGTGGGAGGGCCGAGTCGGTCATGCCGAGGTCGACGTGTCGGGAGCGGTGTTCTATCTGAGCGACGAGGCGCCGCAGCTCGGCGTGGTCGCGCCGGAACGTGACGGCTCGCGTACGTCGGTCAGCATCGTCGTCCAGGTTGCTGCCGTCGACGAGTTCGTCGCCCGCGCGGTCGGGGGCGGCGCGGTGGTGCAACGTGGCATCGAGGAAGCACACGGTTCGCGCAGTGCGTGGATCGTCGATCCGTTCGGGCATCGCTGGAACGTGGGCACGCCGACGTACACCCCTGAACAGATTGCGGATCGACGGTCACCGTCCGAGCCGTACTACATGACCCTCACGACGAACGACGTCGAACGGGGCGCGGCGTTCTACGGAGCGGTCCTGGGCTGGGAATTCGCCGACCCCCAGAACGGGGGACGTCATGTCACCAACACCGAGATGCCGGTCGGCCTTCGCCCGCCGGCGACTCCGTTCGGCGACACCTCGCCAGGACAGATCGAGATGTGGTTCACGGTCCGCGACTTCGATGACGCCGTCGAGCGCGTCCGCATCGCCGGCGGCACCGTCGTCGAACTCAACTCCTGGGACTCCGGTCGTGAGGCGATCTGCGATGACGACCAGGGCGTCACGTTCAAGCTGAGCGAACCCGCCCCAGGCTACGACAAGTGAAATCTGGGTCTGGTCAGACCCCAATTCCAGTTTGCGTGACAGTTCCATTGGCCCGTCCCAACAGAACTGTCACGCAAACCGGGTGGGTGGGTGGGTGGGTGGGTGGTGATCTTCAGTACTCGAGTTGTTTGCCGAGGGATTCGACGGCGTCGATGAACTCCTCGACCATCTCCATCACCACCTGGCCGGCCGACTTGGGCTGGTTCATCGAGCCGACGATCTGGCCCACGAAGTAGTTCGCGAGCTTCTCGGCCCCGGATCCCTTCGTGTATGCCGCCCGATTGATGCGCGCCTGCGCCTCGTTCGTGAGGATCGGCTGCAACGGCATCCCCAGCGGGTCGGGGGTGTCCTCGCGGTCCCACTCCTCGGTCCAGGCCGACTTCAGCATCCGCGCGTGCTTGCCGGTCAACGAGCGTGAGCGGATGGTGTCGGCCGACGTCGCCGCGAGGAACTTCTGCTTCACGACAGGGTGCGTCTCGGCCTCGTCGGTCGTGAGCCACACCGAACCGCACCACACACCGTGCGCGCCGAGTGCCATCGCGGCGGCCATCTGGCGACCACGTCCGATCCCGCCGGCACCGAGCACCGGGATGTCGACAGCGTCGACAATTTCGGGAATCAACACCATCGAGCCGATCTCGCCCGTGTGACCACCAGCTTCGGATCCCTGGGCGATGATCAGGTCGACACCCGCCGCCTGGTGTCGCTCGGCGTGCTGCGGCCGCCCGGCGAGTGCGCCGATCAAGCGGCCCTCCTCCTTCACCCGATCGATCAGGAACTGCGGTGGCGGGCCGAGCGCGTTGGCGACGAACGCGGTCTTGTGTGCCAACGAGATCTCGAGCTGCGGTCCGGCGGCGGCGGCGCTGAAGGGTGCAATGCCGCCGTGGCCAGCTGTTGAGCGGCCCGTCGACCGGGTCTCGTCCGGTGGGAACTCAGGGACGTCGTAGCGGCGCAGGATGTCGTCGACGAACGCCCGATGCGTGTCAGGGATGAGTGCCCGAATGTCATCGAGGGTGTATCCACCGTCCTCGTCACCGGCGTACTTGGCCGGCACGATCAAGTCGACTCCGTACGGGCGGTCGCCGATCTCCGCTTCGATCCAGGCCAGGTCGATCTCGAGCTGCTCCGGCGAGTGGGCAACCGCACCGAGGACGCCGAGCCCGCCCGCCTTCGAGACAGCGGCAACGACATCACGGCAGTGGCTGAATGCGAAGATGGGGAATTCGATACCGAGCATCTCGGTGGCGGCGGTCTTCATGGCGTCTCCTGACACGGATCATCGGCGCACCGTTCGGCTCGCCTTCATTGGATTCATTGTGGTCGCTGGCACCTCGGCACCACGAAGCCGTCCGACCCTCTAACCTGTAGCCGACCGACATCCGCCGGTCCCACAACTGAAATCAGGAAGTGATATCTCATGTCCGTGACTGACTCGACTTACCGGTCCGAGCTCGCGGCGAGGGCCAAGGAGATCACCGAGCGTGAGCTGGCGATCTACTCCGAGCGCACCCAGGGCTCGCAGAAGGCAACCGAACGAGCCCGCAAGGTGCTCCCCGCTGGGGTCCCCTCCAGCTTCCAGGCGTACGACCCACACCCGATCGTGGTGAAGCACGCATCGGGATCGCACATGGTCGACGTCGACGACAACACCTACGTCGACTACGACATGGGTTTCGGCGCACTCTTCGCGGGCCACATGCACCCGGCCGTGCGACGCGCCGTCGAGGCGCAACTCGACCACGGCACGTTGTACGTGACGCCGTGCGAACTCGATGCCGACGTCGCCGAGCTGCTCGGCGATCGCTACGGCTTTGCGATGTGGCGCCCGACGAACTCGGGCACCGAAGCCACCATGGACGCGATTCGTCTCGCTCGTGGTGTCACCAAGCGCGAG
>JANPCI010000411.1:0-14907 GCA_031430875.1 Actinomycetes bacterium
GACCGTGTTGGCCACCTCGATCAGCCCGGCCCTGGCGGCTTCCTTCTGATCGGCGGGCACGCCATCTTCGAGGTTGGCGAGCAGAATGTCGACCGTCGGTGCGATCTCGGGCACCTTCGAGCGCATCTTGTCGTTCGACGGCGGGAAGAAGTGGATCATCCGGCTCGGGGGAAACGGGATCTCACGGACAGGTTCGGGGGCCCCGACGGCGAGGGGACGGAAGAAATCTTTGGCTGGACGCACGACCCAACCGTAGATGCGAAGCACAACCACCTCCAATCCTCCCGGTAGCGATTGGGTTCAGACCCCGCGTCACAATCCGGGAAGGTGTTACATCTGGGGTCTGACCCCGGATGTAACGGTGGGGAGGGTGAGGGTGGTTCCGTGCGACTCGACGAGGCGGTCGGCGATGAGGCTGTCGACGATCCGGGCGTCGAACGCGTCTCGTGGCTGCGCGCCGGCACCCAGGGCCTTCAGGACGCGGCCGCGGGCCTGACGATCGCTGCCTTCGAACGGCGCTTGGCGCGTGCTCACACCGGCCGAGCCGACGGCCGGGTCGGGATCCGTCAGGCCGCCCGCGAACCAGGCACACGACGGCGTGAGCGGGCATGCCTCGCACGTCGGCGCCGGACGGCACACGCCGGCACCCAGATCCATGAACACCTGGTTCCACAACCAACCGTCGCCGGACGGCACGAGTTCGTCGGCGGCGGCCTGGGCCCGCTTCGCCGTCAGCCGCTCGCCCGCGGTGCGGGCGAGGATTCGCGCGATGTTCGTGTCGACGACCGCCACGTCGCGCTCGAAGGCGAACGCCAACACTGCTCGAGCGGTGTACGGCCCGATGCCGGCAAGTGCCAACAATGCATCGAGGTCGTCGGGCAGCCGGCCGTCGTGCTGCTCGACGACGACCGCTGCCGCGGCATGCAGATTCCTCGCCCGCCTCGGATAGCCGAGACCCTGCCAGAGGCGGAGCACGTCGCCCAACGATGCCTCGGCACACGCTGACGGCGTCGGGAACGTGTCGAGGAACGCCGTCCACTTCGGAATGATGCGCTCGGCCTGGGTCTGCTGCAGCATCACCTCGGCAACGAGGATCCGCCATGGATCACGTTCGCCGCGCCACGGCAGGTCACGCAGGTCGTGTGCCCCCCACGCCAGGACGGCGCTGGAATCGATCACGCGGCGACGCGGCACCGGCTCTGTCAGTCAGCCCAGACGTCGGTGCCGTCGTACGGGCGCTTGCGGTCGGGTGCGAACTCACGCTTCCAGATCAACACCTTGCGGATGAAGTAGCAGACTTCCTTGCCGTCCTGGTTGAAGCCCTTCGTCTCGACTTTGACGATGCCGCGGTCAGGCTTCGACGACGACTCCTTCACCTCGAGCACCCGTGTCTCTGCGTGGATGGTGTCGCCGTGGAACGTCGGGAACTTGTGTTGCAGCGTCTCGACTTCAAGGTTGGCGATCGCCGCGCCGCTCACGTCGGGCACGCTCATGCCCAGCACCAGGCTGTACACGAGGTTGCCCACCACCACGTTGCGGCCCTGCACCGACTCGGCGGCGAACCAGTCGTTCGTGTGCAGCGGGTGGTGGTTCATCGTGATCATGCAGAACAGATGGTCGTCGTACTCGGTGATCGTCTTGCCCGGCCAGTGGCGCAGGACGTCGCCGGGGGTGAAGTCCTCGAGGTACCGACCGAAGGGGCGTTCGTGCACTGTCATGGCCGCGACGGTACCGCTCGATCGTCGGCCGGACGAAAGCCGTCAGTCGTCGTCCCGCGACAATTCGGGGTCGGGCTTCATCACCGCCTGCAACGCGGGATCGTCGGCCTCGTCGCCCATCGGACGTTTGCCACCGAACCGCAGCGCGAAGTCGAGACGAGACTCGCCCTTCTCCGACTCGGCCCGTGCCAGATCGCGAAGTCGAACAAGCCGGTCGCGCTTCTCGATCTTCCACGGCCCGACCCGCAGCGACGCATACGCCAGCGCGCCGAGCGCGATCGGCATCAGGTACTGGGCGAGGCGATAGGTGCCGATCGCCGCAACCACGACACGCCGCGGGATCCCGAAGCCCACCAGGGTCGTCAGGTACGTGGCGTCGACGATGCCGAGCCCGCCCGGAAGGATCGGAATCGCGGCGAGGACGTTGGCCAAACCGAATGCAACCAGCAACGCGTCGAGGCTCAGGGTGCCGCCGAATGCTTGGACGAACACCCAGAGCGATGCAGCGTCGAGCAGCCAGTTGGCCATCGCCCAGAACACCACCTTGCGCAACAACGGGCGATCCCTGATGAGTTCCTCGAGGCGTTCCGCGATCTGGTGGAGCGCGGCAGCGAACTTGTCCTCGTCGGTGCGGAACCTCCGAGCGATCCATCGCACCAGTCGTTCGGCACGGCCCGATCCGTCCATGATCCCCACGATGAGGCCGGCAGCAACGCCGATGATGATGATGCCGGCGAGCGCCGCGAGGGTGTACGCCGCGTTGACCCCGCGGAACGGGATCGACATGATCAGGCCGGTCCAGAAGATGATGTTGAGCACCACCGCCGAGCCGATCCCGGCCATCGCCAGCGCGAACCCGGCGTCGGGACCGCTGATCCCCGACAGTGTGAGGAGCCGGTAGCCGAGTGCGGAACTCGCCGCATTACCGCCGGGCACGATGTTCGACAGCGCCTTGGTGCTGAGCTGGATGCGGAACATTCGCGCAACCGAGAGCTGGCGGCCGGCGGACCCGAGCGTGGCGCGAGTCAGGAGCGAATAGCTGAGCAGGGCGAGGAGTTGGAGTGCGAAACCGGCTGCGAGCAGGCCCGGGTTGACCTCGCGGGCCGTCTGGATGGCCTGCCTGAAACCGCCGAGGACGGGCGGCAGCAGAAAGACGACCATGACGACGAACAGCAGTGCTTTGATCGTGAGGCGGATCGGTCGGATCCTCGGCTTCGACTTGCTCTCCGCCCGGATGAGCGCCGGGAGTTCACCGGTCGGCAGCACACCACGATCCATCTCATGGGTCGTGTCGTGCACGCCATCGAGCGGCCCGCGGACAGCGTCCGTCTCGCTCTCAGCTCGATCCGTCACGTGTTCTTCCTACCAAGCCATCGTTCAGACCAAGCCATCGTTCAGACCAGTCGGATCATCTCGCGCAGACGCGCCCGCAGCTTGGCGGTCTCGTCGGATGGTGTCTTGCCGAGATGCACCATCACCAGGTCACGGTCGGCAACGACGACGACGTACTGGCCCTCGTGGCCGTGGCAGACCAGGCTGCCCGGGATCTCGGGCCACATCCACCAGTGCCGGCCGTACTCGCAACCGTTGTCGGCGTCGAGCGCCGAGAAGCCGCGCGCCTGGGTCGACCAACCCTCGGGGAGGATGCGGACGCCGGCCGAGGTCACGCCGTCGTGGCGGTACAGCTCGCCGAACTTCGCGAAGTCGCGCGCCGTCGCATACACGTACGACGAACCCACGAAGTCACCGGCGTCGTCGAACTTCGGTGTCGCCGAAGTCATCCCGACCGGCGCGAACAGTCGCTCGCGGAGGAACGACTCGATCGCGTTGCGGCGCTCGTTGGGCTCACCGCCGACGGCGCCACACACGATGTCACCGATGATCCGAGCGATGATGTTCGTCGTTCCCGACGAGTAGTTGTAGAACGTGCCGGGCGCGTGATCGAGCGGAAGCGCTGCCGCATACGCGCCATGGCTCGGCCCACTCTCGCCGAACAGCATCTCCAAGCAGTGTGACACGCCGTCGTCGACGTAGTCCTCGACGAAGCGGAGACCCGAGCGCATCTCCAGGAGATGGAGCATCGTGATCTCAGCTTTGTCCGTGCCCTCCCATTCGGGGACCGCTGCCGGTGAGGCAACATCGACGAGTCCATCGGAAACGAGCAGTCCGAGCGCCGCGTGGGTGATGGATTTCGCCATCGACCAACTGGTCAGTGTGGTATCGGCCGTGACCGCGATCTCCGGTTGGAAGAGGTTCTCCGGCTGCACGCCGTACCGCTCGGCGATCACCTCGCCATGTTGCTGAAGCACGAACGCCAAACTGGTACCTTCATCTTCGGGACGAGTGAAGAGATCGTCGACCGCGCCATCCAGCGGGCGATGAGATTGTTCGGATACTGCAGGCACCCGGTCGACGTTAGTTGCCGCCCACGAGGCGATCGGCCAATCCGACGAGTCCGGCGACATCGTGAACGTCTACCGACATCAGCGGTAGCTCCACCACCACCACATCCTCGGCGAGGTCGGCCAGCACAGCAATCTCGTCGCGTTCGGCTGAAGCGAGTGAGGTCAGCTCGTCGTGCCATGCCAGGTGATCGGCGAGTGGCCCGTCACCGAGGTCGGCGAGGGCAGCTCGATCGGCGGGCGCAAGCTCGATCGGCATCGGGTGGATCAGGTTGACCACGACACCGGCGAACGGGAAGTCACCGTCGCGCAATGCACCGATCAGATGCTCGGCCTCGCCGATCGCCTCGGCCCGCGGACTCGACACCACCACGAACGTCGCAGTTTCCGAGCGCAACAGCACCGACACCTCGCCGGCGCGCTGACGAAGGCCAGGTTCGATGTTGGCGAGCGATCGGAAGAACTCCACGGTGTCCTCGACGATCTGCGGCCCAGCGAGCCGACGGACCGCCCACAGAAACATCGACGCCGCCGCATTGGTCACCCTGGCAAACGCCCGCTGGCCGGCGGTGAGCGTGCGGTAGACGGGATGGCTGAGGAATCCGATGAGGCGATCGGGTGCCTCGAGCAGGTCGATCGCATGTCGTGACGGTGGCGTATCGACGATGACGAGATCCCACTCGCCGCTCGTGTGCAGCTGATGCAGCCGCTCGATCGCCATGTACTCCTGCGCCCCCGACAGCGAGCCCGAGATCGCGCGATACACCGGGTTCTGAAGGATCGCTTCGGCCTGCTTGGCGTTGGGGGTTTGCTCGCGCACAAGCCGGTCGAACGTCGACGCGGCGTCGAGCATCAACGCCCACAACTCGCCGTTGGTCCCGTTGGCTCCGATCCCGGGCACGCCGGTCACGCGGTGCGGTGCGTCGGACGCGGCACCGGGCTCGAGACCCAGCGCGTCGGCGAGCCGCCGGGCGGGATCGACGGTGACCACAACGACTTTGCGCCCGGCGCGCGCCGCCGCAACGCCGAGGGCTGCGGCCGTGGTGGTCTTACCGACGCCGCCCGGACCGCAGGTGACAATCAGCGCCGCCGTGGCCACCTCATCGGCGAACGACTCGGCGACGGCACTCCGACGCGCACTCATGTCGACACCTCATCGGGCTCGATGAGCGGCGCCATCAGGGCATCGGCCAATACGCCGAGATGGTGGAGCGTGAGGCGCGGGGTGGGGAGTCGAGGGAGTGTCACCATCGAACGCCCGAGCGTCGAGCAGAGGCGGTCGATCTGTTGATGCTGACGATCGAGGCGCTCGCGGCCGAAATCGCCCGACGAGGCGAGTGCCGCCTTCGCCGCCGGCGACAGCGTGATCTTCTGCGCACGCGCGGCCATCGCCGGCGTCTTCGACAGCCCCGGTCGGTCGGGCCAGCAGGCGTTGACCACGAGCGGCAGCAGTGCCATCCCAATATCGCCGGTCAACTCGTTGGCTAGCTCGACGGCTTCGGTGATCGGTGTTTCCTCGGGCAGCGTGACGATCATCGCCAGGCAGCGAGCCGGATCACGCAGCATGGCGTCGACCTCGACGGCTTGATCCCGCACAGGGCCGGATGCCACGACGTCGGAGAGCCCGGTCGCCGAACGCAGAAACGGTGCGGCGTGGCCGGCGGGTGGAGCGTCGACGATGATCAGGTCGGCGGCGCGTTCTCGTTCGAGTTCCTTGATCGTGCCGAGCACGAGCAGGTGTTCGAGGCCGGGCGTCGCTGCAGCGATCATCGGGAGCGAGGCCGCCGACGCTGCCCGGCGCAACATCCCACCGACGCCCTTGAGTTCGAGATAGTCACCGAACGCCTGATCGGCGGGAATCGTGCGCCCTCGGACCTGGCCGGCACCCTTGATTCGTCGCAGGATGCGATCGTTCTGGTCGAGCTCGCGCCCACCGAGCAACGGTCCCATACCCGGTCGGCCGTCGACAGCAACGAACAGCACATCGGCACCTTCACGGGCCGCCGCCAGCGCATACGCCGCCGCAACGGTTGACGATCCAACGCCACCCTTGCCCGCCACCACGGCGACCCGGGTACTTGTGATCCAGTGATCAGCCATCACCTGTCACGGTACCGCCGCGTTGCTCGGGGTGTCTGACACCATGAGTAACGAATTGGGTGGCTGGTGTCACCCGGCTAGGTCGTGAATCGGGGGCCGGCGAGGCCGACATGGCTCGACACTGTGCGCCCCACGGCGCCACATGCAACACCCGCCGCGGCGACCAGGCCATCGATGTTCAGACCCGTCGAGACACCCATCGCGTCGAGCGCGTGGGCGAGATCCTCGATCGGAACGTTGCCACTGGCATTCGGAGCGAACGGGCATCCGCCGAGTCCACCGACGCTGGCATCGAGCCGGGTGGCGCCGTGTTGGAGTGCCACGATCGCGTTGGCGATGGCGAGGCCGCGCGTGTCGTGGAGATGAACTCCAACGGCGACGTCGACAGCAGCGAGCGTGCGTTCGACGAGGTGAGAAACCTCCGTCGGAACCGCGACACCGATGGTGTCGGCCAGCCCGATCGACGATGCTCCTGCGGCAACGGCACGGCGGGCAACCTCGACGACCCGATCAGGGTCGACGCGTTGTTCGAACGGACATCCCATCGCGGTCGCCAGCGTCATCTCGACCACCGCTCCGGCATCGACGGCGTCAGCGGCGAACCTCTCGAACACGTCGAGCGCTTCGTCGGTGCCGACGCCCGCGTTGTGCCGACTGTGCGTGTCGCTCACCGACACGACGTACTGGAGGTGCGTGAGGCCGGCGCCGAGTGCGCGCTCGGCACCACGCCCGTTGAGCACCAACCCCCATCGCGTGACGCCACCCGCCTCGGCGAGCGAGTGGGTCGCCGCGCAGAACGCTTCGGCGTCGGCCATCGCCGGAACCCGATCGGGCCGAACGAAGCTCGTGAGCTCCAGCTCGCGGACACCCGACGCAACGAGCGCCTCGAAGATGGCCACCTTGGCCTCCGTTGTGATCGGCTCCTCGTCCTGCAGTCCGTCGCGCAGACTCACGTCACGCAGCACAACCGACTCGGGCAGGGGCATCACAGGCACAGTCTCTCGCGTGGTAGGCGAGATCATCGACTCGATGGGCAACGGGCCCGACCACGAAGTAGACAAGGTGACCATGACCACCGAATCGAGAACCGGACCCCTGCTCGGCGTGCGAGTCCTGGAACTCGGCAATTTCATCGCCGGACCGTTTGCCGGGCAGTTGTTCGGCGACTACGGGGCCGAGGTGATCAAGGTCGAGGGGCCCGACGGTGACCCGATGCGCCACTGGGGCGTGAGCGTCGACGACTCCAGCCTGTGGTGGCCGATCATCGCCCGCAACAAGCGATCGGTCGTGGCCGATCTCAAGAACCCCGACGACCTGGCCTTCGTGCAGCGCCTCGCCGCTGAGTGCGACGTCGTCCTCGAAAACTTCAGGCCCGGCGTGCTGGCCAAGTACGGCCTCGATTTTGCGACGCTGTCGGCGGCGCATCCCGGAATCATCGTCACGCATGTTTCCGGCTTCGGCCAAAGCGGGCCACGATCGTCAGAAGCCGGGTTCGGATCAATCGGCGAGGCGGTCGGCGGAATCCGCCACACCACCGGCGACCCCGACCGTTCACCGGCGCGATGCGGTGTGAGCCTCGGCGACTCGCTCGCCGCGATGTTCGCGGTGATCGGCACGCTCGCCGCGCTGCACGAACGCACTCAGAGCGGGCTCGGCCAGGAGGTCGACGTTGCGATCTACGAGGCAGTAGCTGCGCTCATGGAGTCGTCGATGGTCGACTACGACGTCGCCGGCGTGCTACGCCACCGATCCGGTGGCACGTTGCCAGGTGTTGCTCCGGCCAACGCGTATCCGACTCGTGACGGCTCGGAGGTGCTCATCGCCGCCAACGCCGACACCGTGTTCACACGGCTGTGCGACGCCATGGGCCGCGCCGACCTCACCCGAGACGATCGGTACGCAACGCATGTCGCCCGCGGCGTCAACGAACGCGAGCTCGACGGTCTGGTCGCCGACTGGACCCGAACGATCGGCGCCGAGGATCTGCTTGCGCTCCTGCGGGACTTCAGTGTTCCTGCCGGTCGCGTGTACACGGCCGCCGACATGCTCACCGACGAGCACTACCTCGCCCGCGACATGATCGAACGCCGCGTCTCACGCACCGGAATCGACACACCGATGCTCGGCGTGGTCCCCAAGTTCTCTCGCACCCCTGGCACCATCAGCGACGTCGGACCCACCCTCGGCGAACACACCGACCGCTACCGCTACCGCTAGTCGCGACTAGCAGGGTGCTGAAAAGCCTCTGATTGGTGCGTGCGTTCGTCGTTGAGTGATGCAGCCTCCGTCAGTGCCGTGTCTCGAGTGGCATAGCATCAGCCGATGTTCCCTGGCCGGTGGCGTTTGCGTCGACGTGTTGTTGTGGCGGCGGCATGGGTGATCGTTGTCGCGGGTTACTCGTCGAACGCCGACCCGGCTGGGCAGCCGTCCGAGTTGCCATCGAGCGGCTCGGCCACTCCGACAACCGCTGTGCAGTCGACCGGGGGAGCGCCGACGACCGATGGTTCAACAACTGACATCTCGACATCTCAGACGACGATGCCGGCGACACCGGGCCGCCTCGTCGAGCGTGACTGCGACACCGGACCCAAGCTGCCAACGACCCAATGCTGGTGGCTCGAGGTTCCAGAACACCGCGGCGTCGCCGACAGCCGCACGATCAGGCTGTGGGTCGCCATAGTCCGACCCGATGGGGTCGATCCGAATCGTCCCCCAGTCATCGACCTCTCCGGTGGGCCGGGCGACACCGCGTCGAACGCGTGGGTCGACCCCGATGTCGAACTGACCGACGGCGTCGACTACACGATTGTGGTGATCGACCAGCGAGGGACCGGCCGCAGCGAACCGCGACTCAGTTGTCCGGAACTCGACACCCCGGCGACGCCTACCGGCCCGTACTCCGCCAGGCTCGCCCACCTACGAGAGGGGGTCCGGGCGTGCAAGGACCGCCTATTGGGCGACGGCGTCGACCTTGCTGGGTACAGCACGATCGAGAGCGCCTCCGACATCATCGAATTGCGAGCGCTGCTCGGCATCGGTCAGTTCCTCGTTCGGGGCTACAGCTACGGCGGGCGCCTCGCGATGGAGATCGCTCGGCAGGACCCCCGCGGCGTCGCCGGGCTGGTATTGGACAGCGCTCTGGCGAGTTCACCTCGCGGACTCGTACCCGTCATCGACCGCGCCGATGCCGCGATCGGACGTCTCGCTGCGGCCTGTGCGGCGTCGAAGGCATGTTCGGCCAGCGGCGATCTACATGCGAACCTCGACGCGGCGCAGACCCTGTTGGACGCGAATCCCTACGTTACCTCCGCCGGCAGGGTTGTTTCCGGAGCGACGATGCGAGCCGGACTCGTCACGGCGCTCACGCGCACCGACCTGATACCGGTGATCCCAGCGGTGCTCGCACAGCTTGCCGCCGGCGAAACCGACGTGTTGGACAGCCTGGTTGCCGAACTGCAATCACCGCCCCAGACCGATCTGTCATCAATCGCGAGCGGTACGTACATGGTGGTGACGTGCGTCGACGATGGACCAGAGACCACCGCCGATCTCGCACTTCGTGATACGCCTGGGGTGTGGAGTGAGGAAGTGTTGATGGAGGCAGCTCACTGCGACGTGTGGAAGGTCGACCCGCAGGGCGACGGCCGATTGCCGACACCCGTCGGCGACGCGCCGGTGCTTGCTTACACCGGTGAGTTCGACCCGTGGGCACCAATCGAATTCGCAAACGAGATCGCCGCCAACTTCCCGAACAGCACTCGCGTACTTGTCCCGGCCAACGGCCACACTGCATCATTCGCCAACGATTGCACCACCTCGATTACGCGCTCCTTTACCGCCGGCCCGGCAATCCCGCCCGACACCACCTGCGTCGCTCAGCTCGCACCACTGTTCGACGATTGACACCGATTTTCCAAGCCTGCAGGGTCGGCGCACACCGGACGCTGTCTCCGCCAAGCGCTGGAGAACGTGGGCCCGGTTGCCTAACAGGGTGCTGAAAACCTCTGATTGGTGCTCGCGTTCTGCGGTCAGATGGAAAAGAATGGGGGGATTCGTGGAACCCCTGATCGCCAGTTGTCGATGTTGTCGTCGTTGAGCACCGAGGATCTGATCCCGGCTGATCATCCGATCCGCCGCATCCGGGTGGTGGTCGACACGGTGCTGGCCGATCTCGATGACACGTTCGAAGCGATGTATGCGACTGGGGGCCAGCCGTCGGTGCCACCGGAGATGTTGTTGAGGGCCTCGGTGTTGATGGCGATGTACTCGATGCGCTCGGAGCGGGCGTTCTGCGAACGCCTCAACTACGACATGTTGTTCAAGTGGTTCCTGGACCTGCCGATCGACGCCGCTTCGTTTGATGCGTCGACGTTCTCGAAGAGCCGTCAACGCCTCCTCGACGCTGAGATCGCGGACGAGTTCTTCGCCAGCTGCGCCGCTACATGTCGTCGGATCACTTCTCCGTCGACGGCACACTGTTGGAGGCCTGCGATTCGCACAAGAGCTTCAAGCCCAAGGACCACGACTGGTCGAATGATGACGGCGCGAAGGGCCGCAACAGCGAGGTCCAGTGGCACGGCCAGAAACGATCGAACGACACACATGCTTCGACGACCGACCCGGACGCCCGGTTGTGTCGCAAGTCGAACAACACCGCAGCGAAGCTCTGCTACGCCGGGCACTTGTTGATCGAGCATCGCTGCGCGCTGATCGTTGACGCGGAGCTCACTGCCGCGACCGGATTCGCGGAGCGCGACTGTGCAGCCGACATGCTGAAACGTCTGCCCAAGAGCAGGCGGCGAAGAACGGTGGAGGGCGACAAGAACTACGACGCCAAAGGTTTCGTCGCGGAGGTGCTGGCGACGGGGTTCACCCCACACGTCGCGCAGAACAACACGAATCGACGATCCGCGATCGATGAACGCGTCACCCGACACAGCGGCTACGACATCAGCCAACGGAACCGAGAACGGGTCGAGGAACCCTTCGGCTGATCAAAACAGTCGGAGCCGGTCGCAAGGTCCGCTACATCGGCAACGACCGCAACCGGGCCTGGTTCAAGATGGCCACTGCCGTCTACAACATCATCCGAATCACCGCCCTCAACGCCGCCTGATGAATGCCTCGGTGAAGCCGCCGCCCACACAACCGAAGAGCAGTTCTTCGAGATCACCAACAACCGCCACCCACGATCACCGACAACCGACATCGCAGCACCGCCCCGACCTGTCCCCCCGGCACCGGTCGACACCCGCAATCGCCGACTCTGCAGCTCAGACCCCGATTTTCAGCACCCTGCTAGAACTCTTCGTCGAAGCTGACGTTGCCTTCGACACCGGTCTGATAGGAGCTCACGGTGCGCTCGAAGAAGTTCGAGAGGCCTTGCACGTCTTGCAGCTCCATGAAGCTGAACGGGTTCTTCGAACCGAACTCGGGGGCGTAGCCCAACTGCGCGAGGCGCTGATCGGCAACGAACTCGAGATAGGTGCGCGTGTCGCCGAGGCTCATGCCCGGCACACCCTCGCCGAGCACATCGGCCGCGAACAGGTGCTCGCAATCGATCGCCTCGTTGAGCATGGAGCGGATGTCGGTCTCGAGCTGATCGTCGAACAGCTCGGGCTGCTCCTTGCGCACGGTGTCGACCACCTCGAACGCGAAGTTCATGTGACAGCTCTCGTCGCGGAACACCCAGTTCGTGCCATCGGCGAGCCCGTTCAACAGGCCCTTCGAACGCAGGAAGTAGACGTAGGCGAAGGCGGCGAAGAAGAAGAGGCCTTCGATGCAGGTGGCGAAGCAGATCAGGTTGAGGAGGAACTGCTTGCGCTCCTCGGGAGTTTCGATGCGTTGCAGGCCTTGGATCGAGTCGATCCACTTGAAGCAGAACTCGGCCTTGGCCCGAATCGACGGAATGT
The DNA here is from genome assembly GCA_031430875.1 of Actinomycetes bacterium. GTDB lineage: Bacteria > Actinomycetota > Acidimicrobiia > Acidimicrobiales > Ilumatobacteraceae > Sva-07. Next base: position 12,133 of record JANPCI010000411.1, read on the forward strand.
TCTCGACCGCCGCGAACGCCGCCTCACGCTCGGCCATGTCGGGGATGTAGTTGTCGAGCAGTGTGAGGTAGAACTGCACGTGCAACGCCTCTTCGTAGAGCTGGCGCGACAGATACATCCGGGCTTCGGGGGCGTTGATGTGCTGGTACAGGTTGAGCACCAGATTGTTCGACACGATCGAGTCGCCCGTTGCGAAGAACGCCACGAGCCGTCCGACGAGATGCTTCTCAGCCGGCATCAACTTGCGGTCGAGGTCGACCAGATCGTCGGAGAAATCGATCTCGTCGACGGTCCACGTGTTCTTGATGGCGTCGCGATACATCTCGAAGAACTGCGGGTACCGCATGGGCCGCAACGTGAGGTCGTAGCCGGGGTCGAGGATGTTGGTCGGTCGCTTGGCGCCGACCGGTGACGCCGAGACGAACGCGTCGGCGAGGGCCTCGCCGGAAGGAAAAGCCGGCGCGTAGTCGGTGATCGGGTCGATGAGTGCCATTAGTCGCATGCCTCGCAGGATTCGGGGTTCTCGAGGCTGCACGCGACCGCCTCTTCGTCGGTAAAGGTCTTCTGCTCCGGTGCCGGAACGCCACCACCTGCCGGACCCGACGGCGTCGGCGCTGCGGGTGCTTTGGCGGCGGCACCCGTTGTGGTTTGGTTGATGCGGGTGGCAGGACGACTGCGCAAGTAGTACGTGGTTTTCAGACCGGCCTTCCACGCGTGCAGGTACATCGACGAAAGCTTGCCGATGGTCGGCGTTTCCATGAACAGGTTGAGCGACTGGCTCTGGTCGATGAACGCTCCCCGCTCGGCGGCCATGTCGATCAGCGCCCGCTGCGGAATCTCCCACGCCGTTCGGAACACTTCCTTGAGCTCGTCGGGGATGCGCTCGACGTCTTGCACCGATCCCTCGGAACGCTTGATGTCGGAGATCATCTGCTCGTCCCACAGCCCCCGCGCCTGGAGGTCGCGCACCAGGTAGCGATTGATCTGCATGAACTCGCCCGACAGCGTCTCGCGCTTGAACAGGTTCGAGATCTGCGGCTCGATGCACTCGTAGCACCCGGCGATCGACGCGATCGTGGCAGTCGGTGCAATGGCGATGAGCAGGCTGTTACGAAGGCCGTGGGCGGTGATACGGGCACGCAGCGCGTCCCAGTCGAGCTCGGCGGGCGGAATGATGCCGCCATGTGCGGTGTCCCACAGGTCGAACTGGAGATCGCCGTTGGCGGCGCGAGTTCCCTCGTAGGCCTCGTGCGGTCCGTTGACTTCGGCGAGTTCGGTCGACGCCCACAGTGCGTGGAAGTAGATGTGCGCGGAGATCGTGCGACTCAGATGCTTCGCGTCGGCGGAGTCGAAGGCGAAGCCCTTCTTGAAGAACACGTCCTGCAGGCCCATCAGCCCGAGGCCCACCGGGCGCCACTTGTGGTTGGAGAACTCGGCCTCCGACGTGGGGTAGTAGTTGATGTCGATGACGCGATCGAGGAACGGCACGACCTGACGCACAACGGCGCCGAGCTTGGCGTAGTCGAACTCGACATCGCCGTTGGGCCCGGCGTTGACGTACGCGCCGAGGTTGAGCGAACCGAGGTTGCACACCGCCGTGTTCTGCTGGTCGGTCACCTCGAGGATCTCGGTGCACAGATTCGACAGGTGCACCACGCGAGGGGTGCCGTCGTCGTTGGCGGCTCCGGTCTGGTTGCACTTCTCGTTCGAGGCATCCTTGAACGTGATCCAGCCGTTGCCGGTCTGGGCGAGCGTGCGCATCATCTTGGTGTAGAGCTGGCGCGCCGGCACCTGCTTTTCGTACAGGCCCGCTTCTTCAGCGGCCACATAGGCCCGCTCGAAGTCGTCGCCGAACAGATCGGTCAGGTGCGGTACCTGCTTGGGATCGAACAGCGACCACTGCCAATCCTTCTCGACGCGCTCCATGAACAGGTCGGGGATCCAGTTGGCGATATTGAGGTTGTGAGTGCGCCGAGCATGGTCGCCGGTGTTGTCGCGCAGCTCCAGGAAGTCTTCGATGTCGGCGTGCCACGACTCGAGGTACACGCAGGCGGCACCCTTTCGACGACCACCCTGATTGACCGCGGCGACCGACGAATCGAGCGTGCGCAGCCACGGCACGATGCCGTTCGACAGGCCATTGGTGCCTTGGATGAGGCTGCCCTTCGCGCGCACCCGGTGCCAGGCCACACCGATGCCACCGGCGAACTTCGACAGCTTGGCGATGTCGGTGTAACGCTTGTAGATGCCCTCGAGACTGTCCTCGGGCGAGTCGAGCAGATAGCAGCTCGACATCTGACTGTGCGACGTTCCCGAGTTGAAGAGCGTCGGGCTCGACGGAAGATAGGCGAGCGACGACATGAGGTCGTAGAAGCTCACTGCTTCGTCGACATCGGTCGACAAACCGCAGGCAACACGCAAGAAGAAGTACTGCGGGGTCTCGATGACCTCGCGACGCGACGGGTGGCGCAGGAGGTAGCGGTCGTACACGGTACGCAGGCCGAAGAACTCGAAACTGCGGTCACGATCGGAGTCGATGGCGGCGTTGAGCGCCGGCGCGTTGGCCTCGACGAATTCGAGGACATGATCGGCGACGAGGCCCTCAGCGTGGCCCACCTTGATCGATTCGGAGAACCACGGGATGTTCTGGTTGCGGACTTCCTTGTCGATCACCGTGGCGAGCAGACGCGAGGCGAGCCGCGAGTAGTTCGGCTCCTCGACGATGAGGCCCGCAGCGGTACGGAACGACAGGTCGTCGAGTTCGCGGGTGGTGGC
>JANPCI010000412.1:0-11745 GCA_031430875.1 Actinomycetes bacterium
ACTCAGTTCGACAGCTTCAGACGCAAGCATGTCAGCCCTTCATCTCGGAGAGCTCGTCGAGGGCGATCGTCCTGCGGTTGCGGTAGATCATGAGCACCATCGCCAGACCGACGCCGACTTCGGCCGCCGCGATGGCGATGACGTAGAGGGCGAACACCTGGCCGTCCACCGCGCCCCACATGAGCGCGAAGGCGACGAAATTCAAGCTGACGGCATTGAGGATCAGCTCGATCGACATCAGCACCATGACGGCGTTGCGACGCGCGATAACGCCGTACACGCCGATGCAGAACAGGGCCGCGGCGAGCAGGAGGAAGTTGACAGCCAACATCGCGGGTCAGTCCTTCCTGGCCAGGACGATGGCGCCAATGGCGGCCGCGAGCAGAACGAACGAGATCGCGAGGAACGGCAGCAGATAGATCGACAGGAACTGGTCGCTCAGCAGCACCGTCGGGGTGGGTCCACGGTCGGGCAACACATCGTCGCCGAACGCGTCGACGATCACCCAGGCGAGCAGACCGAACAGCAGCATGGCGATCGGGATGCCAAGCGCCCACTGCTTGTTGTTGAGACCGGCTTCCTTGCCGATCTGGGCGCGCGTGAGCATGATGCCGAACAGGAACAGCACCATCACGGCGCCGATGTAGACGAGCACCTGCGACACGGCAACGAACTCGGCCGCCGCGAGGATGTACTGGGCCGCAACCCCGGCAAGCACCACGACCAGCCACAGCGCAGCGTGCACGACGTTCTTCGTCGTCACCACGCTCAGCGCCGCGAAGATCATCACCGCGGCGATGATGCCGAACGCCACGTTCTGAGCAACGCTCACGTTGTCGGTGGCGAGGATGAGTGCGTTCACGTCGCAGTCATTTCTTCTGAGCTCCTGCTTCGAGCGCTGGCGCCTCGGGCACGGTCTCCATCCACTCGCCGAGCTTCTCCTTGTCGTGGAGCAGGTCAGCAATCTTCGGCTCGGAATACTCGTACTCCGGGCTCCAGAACAGGGCGTCGAACGGGCACACCTCGACACAGATACCGCAGTACATGCACAGGGCGTAATCGATGTCGAACCGGTCGAGATGATTGACCTGACGCGGCTTGCCGCCCGCACGGCGCGGCGGTGCGAGCTGCTTGTGTCCCTCGATGTAGATACACCAGTCGGGGCATGAACGAACGCAGAGCATGCACGCAGTGCAGTTGCCCTCATGGAGCGCAATGACACCGCGGGCGCGGATCGGCGGTGCTTCCTTTTCGTGCGGGTACTGCACGGTGTTCGCACCATCGATGACGGTGTCCTTGAGGATCCCGAACGTGATGCCCAGACCCTTGAACAGGCCGGGGAGCTTGGGCTTGGGGGGCATCAGAACGCCACCTTCAGAATCGCAGTGATCGCCGTGTTCAACAGGGCGAGCGGGATGAGCACCTTCCAGGCGAAGGTCTGCAGTTGATCTTCACGGAAACGGGGGAAGCTGAACCGGACCCACATGATGATGAAGGTCAGGACCAGCATCTTGGTGAACATGATCAATGGACCGACCAGATTCATCCAGTCGGGGACCTGGTTGATGTTCTCCCAACCGAACCAATCGAACGGGATGCCCCAGCCACCGAGGAAGAGCACCGCCGCGATGAAGGCGAACACTCCGGCCGTTGCGAACTCGGCGATGAAGAAGATGAGGAAGCGGAAGCCCGAGTACTCGGTCATGTAGCCCGACACGAGTTCGGATTCGGCGATCGGCATGTCGAACGGGGCCTGGGTGAGTTCGGCCTGCACGGCGATCATGAAGATCAGGAACCCGACGAACTGGGTGACGATGAACGGGCTGCCGAACCATCCGATGCCGAACCAGCTCCCGGTGTTCTGGGCAACGGTGATCTCCTGCATGTTCATCGAGCCGGCCTGGATGACCACACCGAGCACGGCGAGCACCATCGGCAACTCGTAGGCAATGAGCTGGCCGGCCGCGCGAAGACCGCCGAGCAACGAGTACTTGTTGGCGCTCGCCCAACCGGCGATGAGAATGCCGAGCACACTCACCGACGCAACAGCGAGGCCGAGGAAGATCCCGACGGAGAAGTTGGTGAAGTAGGCGTCGGGCCCGAACGGCACGATGACGACGAGCAGGAACGTCGACAGCAGCACGATGAGCGGGGCCATCTTGAAGATGCGATGGTCGGCGGCCTCGGGCGCGAGGTCTTCCTTCTGCATCCACTTGCCGACCTCGGCAACGAGCTGCAGCGATCCGTACGGGCCCGCTTCCATCGGGCCGAGCCGGCTCTGCATGAACGACATCATCTTGAACAGGAACAGGTAGACGATGGCGCCGGCGGGGAGCAGGACCGCGACGAGGCCGCCGAGCACGCGCAGCAGCGACTGTCCCCAATAGGGGACTTCGATGGCGAACTGGATCATCGGTCGATGTCACCCAGAATGAAGTAGAGGCTGGCGAGGATGGTGATGATGTCGGGGACGTACACGCCCTTGAGCGCCCACGGCACGATCGAGATGTTGTTGAAACTCGCGGAGCGGATCTTGACGCGGAACGGTCCGAGGTCGCCCTTGGACACGACGTAGTAGCCCATCACGCCGAGCGGGTTCTCGGTCTCGACCCACGCTTCACCCTCGGGCACCTTGATGATGCGCGGCACCTTGGTCATGATCGGGCCGGCGGGCACCTGATCGAGCAACTGCTCGACGATCTTGCACGACTCGCGGGTCTCTTGGAGACGCACCCAGCAGCGAGCGAAGCTGTCGCCGTCGGGATGGGTCCAGACCTTGAAGTCGGCCTTGTCCCACGCCATGGGGAGCTGCTGGTCGCGGCGCAGGTCGTAGTCGACGCCGCTGGCGCGCAGGTTGGCTCCCGACAGCCCGTAGTCCTTCGCGATGTCGGCGGGGATGATCCCGATGCCACGCATACGACTCTGGAAGATCTCGTTGCCGAACAGGAGATCCTCGATGATGTCGCAGAACTCGCGCAGCTTCACCATGACCTGGCGGGTCTCGTCGATCCAGCCGGCAGGCAGGTCGTCCTTGAGGCCGCCGATGCGGTCGAAGTTCGGGTGGAACCGACCGCCGGTGGCACTCTCGATCAGGTTGAGGACGTACTCGCGGTCACGGAATGCGAGGAACACCGGAGTGATGGCGCCCATTTGCACACCGAGGTCGCCGAGGAACAACGACACATTGGCAATGCGCGACAGCTCGAACAGGATCGTACGGATGACCTGCGCTCGTGGTGGCGCCTCGATCTGCATCAGCTTCTCGGCAGCGAGGATGAAGGGCACCTCGTTGGCGAAGCTGCCGAGCCAATCGATGCGGTTCACCAGCGACGTGACCTGCGGGAACGTGCGCACCTCGGTGAGCTTCTCGTAGCCGCGATGCATGTAGCCCGCCGACGGCTCGGCCCAGATGACCTGCTCGCCGTCGAGCCGGCAGATGATGCGCAGGGTGCCGTGGGTGGCCGGGTGCTGCGGGCCGATGTTGAGGGTCATTCCCTCGGTTTCGAGCTCGACGTTCAGGCGCGCGTCGGCGGCCTGGCCGGCGATGTAGCTCAACTGCTGGCGATCGGACAACACGGTCATGACGCGTCCTCGCTGGCCGCGGGCCCGTCGTCCGCTGCGCTCTCCTCGCCACCTGCGACATCGGGCATCGGTTCGACGTCGACGATGCCGGGCCACGGCTTGATCATGCGGGCGAGGAGCGGGAAGTCCTTGCGCAGTGGGTAGCCCTCGAAGTCGGTGGGCAGGTACATGTTGCGCAGGTCGGGGTGGCCGTTGAAGCCGATCCCGAACATCTCGTGGCACTCACGCTCGTGCCAGTTGGCGCCCGCGAACACCGAGGTCCACGAGTCGACGGCGAGGTGGTCGTCGGCAACGTCGACCTTGATGGTGACGCCGACGTGACGGTCGAGATCGGTGAGACGGGCGAACACCTGGAATCGGGTATCGCCGCCGGTGACACCTTGACGGATCTCTGTGCTGAGCTCGACGGGCTCGGCGGTGGGGTCGTTTTCACCCTTGCCGTACGGCGACGGCAACCAATCGAGCCCGGACAGGAACGAGAACCACGTGAACCCCGAAGCCTTCAGGGCCTCGGCCGTGGCACGCCAGGCATCGGTGCGCACACGGATCCACAAGTCGTCGTTCGGCGAGATGTGCGTGTCGACGATGGCGTCACCGATCCGGCGTCGCAGGTCGTCGATGATGCCTTCGCGCAGCCCGTCACCCGGCAGTGCCGGTGCGTCCTGTGTCTCGGTCGTGCCGGTGTCACTCAATGGGTCCACCACCCACCACGATCGGCTCGCGCTCGGGTTGGGGCTCGACGATTTCCGCGGCAGCGCGGGCCTTGGCGACGCGCTCGCGTTCACGAGTGGTCTGCAACGACGTGAACCCCTCGTCGCCACGCCACTTGGCAGCCATGTCTTCGTTCTTGATGCGCTGCTGGAGCAGCACGACGCCTTCGAGCAGCGCCTCGGGCCGGGGTGGGCAACCGGGGATGTACACGTCGATCGGGATGATCTGGTCGACACCCTTGGTGACCGAGTAGCTGTCCCAGTACGGGCCACCACAGTTCGCGCACGAGCCCATCGAAATGGCGTACTTCGGCTCGGGCATCTGCTCCCACAGCCGCCTGATGGCGGGCGCCATCTTGTCGGTGACGGTGCCGGAGATACACACGAAGTCGGCCTGGCGTGGGCTGGCGGGCAGCGGGATGACGCCGAGGCGCATCACGTCGTAGCGCGGGGAACCGAAGGCGGCGCCCATCTCGATGGCACAGCAGGCGAGCCCCCACTGGTACACCCACAGCGAGTACGAGCGGCTCATGTTGAACAGCTTCGTGAGTGGGGCCGGCATGCGGCCGCTTTCGACTAGACCCATCGGAGCAGTCCTCGCTTCCAGGCGTACACCAGGCCGTCGAGCAACAGCACGATGAAAACAAGCATGACGATCAAACCGAAGGTGCCGTACCGCTCGACGTTGGCCGCCCAGGGGAACAGGAACACGGCTTCCACGTCGAAGATCACGAACAGCAGCGCGAAGACGTAGTACCGGATCTGGCTCTGCGACCAGCCGATGCCCACGGGGTCGACCCCAGATTCGTACGCAATGCCCTTGTCGTAGTTGGGCTTCGACGGGCGCACGAGCGCCGCCAACCCAAGCAGCAAGCCACCGATCGCCAGCGCGGCAATGCCGAACCAGACAACGGTCAAGTAATCGCGGAGGAACACCGACATCGGACCGAGAAGTTATCAGGAGCCGGGAAATCCCACCCAAATGTGGTCCCAGCCCCTGGTGGTCACCTCAATGCTGAATCAGAGCGTCTCGTTGTCGTCGGAATCCGGTTCACCGAGCACCATCCACAACCCGCCGGCCAGCAGCGCACCGATGGCCGGGAACACGATGAAGGCCCACACCTGACCGAGCGCCCAATCGCCCTGGAACACTGCCGTCGCCAGCGAACGAGCCGGGTTGACCGACGTGTTCGATACCGGGATCGAGATCATGTGGACGAGGGCCAATCCGAGTCCGGCGGCGATCGGCCCGAAGCCCGTCGGCACGCCCTTGATGGTCGTCGTACCGAGCACGACCAGCACGAAGATGGCCGTCACGACGATCTCGATGATGGCCACGGAAAGCAGATCGAAGCCGCCGGGCGAATGGATGCCGTACCCGTTCGAGGCGAAGCCGGCGTCCTGCGCGGCCGACAGATACCCCTCGGTTCCGCTGAGGATGAGCGCGAGGATGCCGGCACCGATGATGCCGCCGATGAACTGCGCGACGAAGTAGGGCACGGCTTTGGCCGGCTCGAGCTTCTTCGCCATCACCATGCCGATCGTGACGGCGGGGTTGATGTGGCATCCGGAGATGCGACCGATCAGGTACGCCATGCACAGCAGGCTGAACCCGAATGCGAGTGAAACGCCCAGCGCACCGACGTTCAGGCCCTCGTTGAAAGCACCAGTGGCGAAGATCGCGGTGCCTGGACCGCCGATGACCAGGACGGCGGTTCCGAAGCCTTCCGCAAGCGGAATTCGAATGTTGTCGTTCATGGAGTCGTCCTCGTTCCATCAGATGGCTGTGACGCTGGCCGCCACTGACACGTCCGAATCGTACGACAGTCTGATCGACAGCCGAGTGACCCGCCACCACCCCGAGCGATGAGTCTCAGCGCGACCTGTGCGCGCCCGGACTCATCGCCGGTCGGTGGTGGTGGTGTCTCAGGCGCCGTCGAGGATCGGGGCGAGGTGGATTTCGGCCTCGTCGATCGTCCAGCCCTTGCGTTGCGCGTACGAGGCGAGCTGGTCACGTTTGATCTTGCCGACACCGAAGTACTTCGACTCGGGATGAGCGAGGTAGAGGCCCGATACCGAGGAGCCGGGCCACATGGCGAACGACTCGGTGAGCTCGACGCCGATGGCCGCCTCGGCATCGAGAAGCTCGAAGAGCGTGCCTTTCTCGGTGTGGTCGGGCTGGCTCGGGTAGCCGGGTGCTGGCCGGATACCCTGGAACGACTCGTGGATCAGCTCGTGGGGAGTGAACGATTCGTCGGGCGCATAGCCCCACAGCTCGGTGCGCACGCGCTCGTGCATGCGCTCGGCGAACGCCTCGGCCAATCGGTCGGCGAGCGCCTTGAGCAGGATCGACGAGTAGTCGTCGTTGTCGGCTTCGAAGCGTGCAGCGATCTCGATCTCCTCCGGCCCGGCAGTGACAACGAACCCCCCGATCCAGTCGTCGACCTGCGACTCGACGGGTGCGACGTAGTCGGAGAGGCTGAGGTTGGCGCGGCCTTCGGTTTTCGTGGCCTGCTGGCGGATGCAGTGCAGGCGAGCACGCTCGGCGGTGCGAGTCTCGTCGGTGTACACCACGACGTCGTCTCCGTCGGCGTGGGCAGGCCAGAAGCCCACGACAGCTTTCGGACGGAACCAGTAGTCGGCAACGATCTTGTCGAGCATCGCCAAGGCATCGTCGTAGAGCGGGCGAGCGGCATCGGCGAACTCGGGGTCGGTGAGCACCTCGGGGAACTTGCTGCGAATGCCCCAGGTGCGAAAGAACGGTGTCCAGTCGATGTAGGGCACGAGTTCGGCGACGTCGTAGTCGTCGAACACCCGGGTTCCGACGAAGGTCGGTTCGGTGATGGTGGTGCTGTCGAACGTGGCGTCGAGGCGGTTGGCGCGCGCCACGTCGATCGACACGCGATCACGTTCGATCGTCGCTCGGGCATGCGATTCGACCACTCGCGCGTAGTCGCTTCGCAACGTGTCGAGGAAGCCTTCGCGCTGCGTGCTCGACAGCAGGCTGGAGATCACACCCGACGCGCGGCTGGCGTCGCCGACGTGTACGACCGGGCCGTGGTAGGCGGGGTCGATGCGCAGGCTCGTATGCAGGCGGCTGGTGGTGGCGCCACCGATGAGCAACGGCACGGTGAAACCCGTGCGCTCCATCTCGGCAGCGACTCGCACCATTTCATCGAGCGATGGGGTGATGAGGCCTGAAAGGCCGATGATGTCGACGTTGCGTTCGCGGGCCGTCTCGAGAATCGTCTGGGCGGGCACCATCACACCGAGGTCGATCACCTCGTAGTTGGAACAGCCGAGCACCACGCCGACAATGTTCTTGCCGATGTCGTGCACGTCGCCCTTCACCGTGGCGAGCAGCACGGTGCCCGCCTTCGAGGCGGCGCCATCTTCACCCTCGGCCTCGATGAACGGTGTGAGGTAGGCCACCGCCTGCTTCATCACGCGGGCCGATTTGACGACCTGCGGGAGGAACATCTTGCCGGCGCCGAACAGGTCGCCGACGGTGTTCATGCCACTCATCAGCGGACCCTCGATCACGTCGACGGCGCGGCTCGATCCGGCGCGGGCCTCTTCGACGTCGGCCTCGATGAACACGGTGATGCCGTTGACGAGTGCATGGTCGATGCGGCGATCGACGTCCCACGACCGCCACTCCTGCACGGCCGGATCAGCGGCCTGCTCGCCGGTGCCGGCGAATCGGGTGGCCGCGTCGAGCAGCCGCTCGGTTGCGTCGTCACGACGGGCGAGAACGACGTCCTCGCAGAGCCCGCGCAGTTCCGGGTCGATCTGGTCGTAGACGGCGAGCTGGCCGGCGTTGACGATTCCGAGGCGCATGCCGGCTTCGACGGCGCGCAACAGAAACACCGAGTGCATGGCCTCACGGACCGGCTCGTTGCCGCGGAACGAGAACGACAGGTTCGACACTCCACCGGAGATGTTCACGTACGGCAGCTCGTCGGTGATCAGCTTGGTGGCTTCGAGAAAGTCGAGGCCGTAGCGGTTGTGCTCCTCGATACCGGTGGCGATCGCGAAGATGTTCGGGTCGATGATGATGTCGTCGGGCGGGAACCCGACCTCGTCGATCAGCAGGTGGTACGCCCGGCGCGCGATCGACACCTTGCGCTCGACTGTGTCGGCCTGGCCGACTTCGTCGAACGCCATCACGATCACCGCGGCGCCGTAATCGAGGCACGTGCGCGCCTGGGCGAGGAACGCCTCCTCGCCCTCCTTCATCGAGATCGAGTTCACGATCGGCTTGCCCTGCACGCACTGCAGGCCCGCTTCGATCACCTCGAACTTCGACGAGTCGATCATGATCGGCACGCGGGCGATGTCGGGCTCGGACGCGATCAGGTTGAGGAACGTGGTCATCGCCTCGACGCCGTCGATCAGGCCATCGTCCATGTTGACGTCGATGATCTGGGCACCGCTCTCGACCTGCTGCAGCGCGACCACGAGTGCTTCGCCGTACTCGTTGTCCTTGATCAGCCGACGGAACTTGGCCGAGCCGGTGATGTTGGTGCGTTCGCCGACGTTGACGAACGGGATGTCGCCGGTGAGTGCGAACGGCTCGAGACCGGACAGCTCGAGGCGCGGGGTGCGTGTCGGCACGACGCGGGGCGCCTTGGCCTCGACGGCCTGCGCGATTGCTTCGATGTGGGCCGGTGTCGTGCCGCAGCAGCCACCGACCACGTTGAGGAGGCCGGCTTCGGCGAACTCGCCGACGAACGCTGCGGTCTCCGCCGGCGTCTCGTTGTAGCCACCGAGCTCGTTGGGGAGGCCGGCATTCGGATAGGCGCAGATCAGCGTGTCGGCAATCAGCGAGAGTTCCTGCAGGTGCGGACGCATCTCCTCGGCACCGAGCGCACAGTTGAGGCCGACGGTGAGGGGCTGCGCATGACGGATCGACTGCCAGAACGCTGCGGGGGTCTGGCCCGACAGTGTGCGCCCGGACCGGTCGGTGATCGTTCCCGAGATCATCAGCGGCAACTGCACGCCGTGGGCAGCCATCGCCCGGCGAGTCGCGACGATTGCGGCCTTGGCGTTGAGCGTGTCGAAGATCGTCTCGATCAAAATGAGGTCGACGCCGCTGCGCAGGAGCGCCTCGATCTGCTCCTGATACGCGTCGGCGAGGCCGGTGAACGTGATGGCTCGGTAGCCGGGGTCTTCGACCTTGGGCGAAAGCGAGAGCGTCATGTTGGTGGGGCCGACCGCGCCGGCGACGAAGCGACGACGGCCATCGATGCCGTGGGCCTCGTCGGCGGCTTCGCGGGCGAGCCGGACCGCGACCTCGTTGAGTTCGACCACGTGGTCGACGGTGCCGTAGTCGCCCTGCGACACGCGGTTGGCGGAGAAAGTGTTGGTCTCGACGATGTCGGCGCCGGCGAGGAGGTAGCGCAGATGGATGTCGCGCATCGCGTCGGGCTGGGTGAGCGTGAGTAGTTCGTTGTTGCCGGCGAGATCCCAACTGTGATCGCAGAAGCGCTCGCCGCAGAACGCCTCGTCGGACAGCCCGAGCGTCTGGATCTCAGTACCCATTGCACCGTCGAGGACGACGATGCGCTCGCGGGCGAGCACGGCGATCGGGTGGTCGTGGAACGGATGCGTGCTGGCGCTCATGTCATTTGCTTTCCTTCGTCATGCGATTTTCTTGATGGTGCGACGATTGCGGGCGAGCCAGACGGTGACGGTGAGTCCGTCGTCGCCGGCGGGAGGATCGACGTCGACGATGGTCGAGCATTCGAACCCGACCTGGTCGAACCAGTCGCGGAGTTGATCGTGGGTGAAGCCGAGGCGCCGGTGGGCGGCGGCGCGTAGGAAGTCGTGGCGGTGGGTGGCGAAGTCGACGACGAGCAGACGTCCGCTCGGCGCAACGAGCCGGCCCGCCTCGGCGAGTGCCCGGGCCGGGTCGTCGAGGTAGTGCAGCACCTGGTGGATCACGACGAGATCGAACGAGGCGCGCTCGAGCGGTGGGCTGTGCACATCGCCCTGGCGAAGCTCCCACCCCTGCACTCCGAGACGTTCGAGGTTGGCGCGTGCAACCGACAACATCGAGTGGCTGGCATCGAGACCAACGGCGCGGTCGGCACGGTCAGCGAAGAGCTGCAGCATGCGGCCCGTGCCGGTGCCGACGTCGAGCATGCGACCGAGCGGACGGTCGCCGATCACGTCGAGGATCACTCCCTCGACCGTGGCCGCAGCGGCGTGGAGCGATCGTTCCTCGTCCCAGATCGGGGCGATCCGTTCGAAGTACTCACTGGCCGCCTCGGCCCTGCGACCGCGCACGATGTCGAGCCGTTCGAGGTCGTTGGCGATCACGGGATCGGTCGAGTCGACGGTGGCGAGTGCCGAGGTGAGGAGTGCGAAGTGTCCGCCGTTGTCGACGATGCGAAAGAACGCCCAAGTTCCTTCGCGATGTTTGGTGACGAGGCCGGCGTCGACGAGGAGCCGGAGGTGGCGTGACACGCGAGGCTGCGACTGCCCGAGGATCTCGGTGAGGTCGGTGACGGTGAGTTCGCCGTGACGCAGCACCGCAACGATCCGCAGCCGGGTCTCCTCGGCAATCGCCCGCAGCGCATCGAGCGCCGGCTCCATCAACATCAGAGCAGTATATAAAGACATGTGCATGTCTTCAATCCGAACCTTGCACCGACCCCTCCGAAATTCTCATCGCTGTGCGCGCTCAGCGCGCACGTGGAGGAGAATTTCGGAGGCGGGGTACCGTTCGGGGCATGACAGCGGTGTTCCATCTGGGTTTGACGGCCGACATGTTGCAGGGGGCGACGGTGGCGCTCGTGCCGGGTGATCCAGCTCGGGTCGAGCCGATCGCCTCCACGATGGACCGCCCCGAGTTCCTCGCGGCGCACCGCGAGTTCACCTCGTGGCTCGGCTGGCTCGGCGACACGCCGGTCGTCGTCTGTTCGTCGGGCATCGGTGGGCCGTCGGTGTCGATTGCGGTCGAGGAACTCGCACAGCTCGGGGTACGTACGTTCCTGCGTGTCGGCACCACGGGCGGCATCCAGCCGCACCTGCAACCCGGCGACGTGATCGTCACCACCGGCGCCGTTCGTCTCGATGGCGCGAGCCTGCACTTCGCGCCGATGGAGTTCCCCGCCGTTGCCGACTTCGCCTGCACCACCGCCCTCGTCGAGGCCGCAACCTCGCTCGGCATCGACCCACACATCGGCATCACGGCGTCGTCGGACACCTTTTACCCCGGCCAGGAACGGTACGACACCTACTCGGGCCGGGTCACTCGGCGGTTCCAGGGCAGCCTCGAGGAGTGGCAATCGCTGGGTGTCCTCAACTACGAGATGGAGTCGGCCACCCTGTTCACGATGTGCGCCAGCCAAGGCCTGCGCGCTGGTTGCGTGGCGGGCGTACTGGTGAATCGGACCCAGCAGGAAATGCCCGACGAGGAGACCGCGAAACGGATCGAGGCGACCAC
>JANPCI010000413.1:0-49685 GCA_031430875.1 Actinomycetes bacterium
GCGGCCATCGTGCCGCTGGTGGTGGTCGCCGACGATCCGGAGACAGCCATCGCACTCGCCGGCATGATGGCCATCATGGTCGGGCTGATCCTGATCGGCCTCGGCGTCGGCAAGCTCGGGTTCGTTGCCGACCTGCTCTCGAAAGAGGTCCAGGTCGGCTACATGAACGGTCTGGCGATCACGATCGTCGTCGGCCAGCTCCCCAAGCTTTGCGGCTTCTCGACCGATGCCGACGGCTTCATCGACGAGCTGCAGGCTTTCGTCGACGGCTTCGCCGACCGGAACCCGACGGCAGTGTGGCTCGGGCTCGCCACCCTCGCGGTCCTGTTGGTCCTCCCGCGCCTCACCCGCACACTCCCCGCTGTACTCGTCGCCGTGATTGGAGCCACGGTGGTCACCGGGCTGTTCGACCTCGACATCGCGACCGTCGGCACGCTGCCCGAAGGTCTCCCCCGGCCGGCCCTCCCCTGGACGAGCGTGAGCGATGTCGCACCGATGCTGTTCGCCGCCGTCGGGATCACACTCGTCTCGCTGACCGACACCATCGCGACCTCCACCGCCTTCGCGGCACGTCGAGGTGAAGAGGTCAAGCCCGACCAGGAGATGATCGGAATCGGTTCGGCCAACATCGCCGCCGGGCTCTTCAGCGGCTTCGCGGTGTCGACGAGCAGCTCGCGCACAGCGGTCGCCGATCAGACCGGAGCCAAGAGCCAGCTCACCGGACTCGTCGGTGCGCTGATGGTCGCCCTGCTCCTGCTCTTCTTCAATGGTCTGCTCAAGAGCCTGCCGCAGACCGCGCTCGCCGCTGTGGTGATCGCCGCGGCGTTCTCGCTGGTTGATCTCTCGACGCTGCGCCGCTACTTCGAGGTACGCCGGAGCTCGTTCGTCCTCTCGATCGTTGCGACGGGCGGTGTCGTCTTCTTCGGCGTACTGCAGGGAATCCTCATCGCCGTTGTGCTGTCGATCCTGCTGTTCTTCCGGCGCAGCTGGTGGCCGCACGGCGAAGTGCTCGGTCGGATCGAGGGCGAAGGGGGCTGGCACAGCGCCCACGACGGTGCCGTTGCCGAGGAACTCCCTGGCATCGTCGTGTACCGGTGGGAAGCGCCGCTGTTCTTCGCCAACGCCGGCATGTTCCGCCAACAGGTGCGCGAACTCGCACGCGAACGCAAACCACGATGGGTCATCCTGCAGTGCGAGGCGATCACCGACATCGACGTCACGGCAGCCGGCGTGCTGGAACAACTCGACATCGAGCTCAACGAGCAGGGCATCAACCTCGCCTTCGTCGAGCTGCGCAGCCGACTGAAGGACCTGGTCTACGCCTACGGGCTGTTCGCCACGCTCGACCGAGACCACTTCTACGAGTCCGTCGAGGCCGCCCTCGCCGAGATCGAGACGATCGTGACACCGGACGAGGATGACACGACATGAACGTGATCTCCCGCCGAACCGCTGCTGTCGCCGCGCTCGTTCTCATCGTGGCCGGACTGTTCGTCATGGCGTACACGGCCGCTCTGTCGTTCCCGCGCGGCCTCATCGCGGTGGGGATCCTGCTCCTCGCGATGGTCGCGGCGTGGGAGGCACTCCGTCGACGCGGTTCCGCCCGAATTGCGCTGACAGTGGTCGTCATCCTGCTGCTGATCGGACACATCGCAGCACTCGTCACCGGCAGGATCCTCGCCGAAGCCATCGTGACGGTTCTGCTGTTCGCGTTCGCTGCAGCGGCCGCACGAACGCCGTTTCGTATTCATGTGCCGCTCCCCGCCGCCGAGGCGCCGAAACGTGCGGTGGTGATCTGGAACCCGAAATCCGGAGGAGGTAAGGCCCTGGCCGCCAATCTCGATGCCGAGGCACGCGCCCGCGGGATCGAACCCATCGAGTTACGTCCTGGCAACGACCTCATCCAACTCGTGCGCGACGCGGTGGCGAGTGGCGCCGACGCGCTCGCCGCGGCAGGCGGTGACGGAACACAAGCCCTCGTCGCCACCATCGCCGCCGAGCTCGACCTGCCGTTCGCCTGCATTCCAGCCGGCACGCGCAACCACTTCGCGCTCGATCTCGGCGTCGACCGCGATGACGTCGTCGGTGCGCTCGATGCCTTCGTCAACGGCGGCGAGCGACGAGTCGACCTGGCCGAAGTCAACGGCCGGGTGTTCGTCAACAACGTGTCACTCGGTGTGTACGCCGAGGCGGTGCAGCGGTCCGGGTACCGCGACTCGAAGATCCGCACCGTGCTCGACACCATCTCCGACTTCAGTGGCGCTGACACGGGCGACCACGTGTTGGAGTACGCCGGTCCCAACGGCATCGGCGGCCGGCGGGCCACCGTGATCATGGTCTCCAACAACTCCTATCGGCTCGGCACCTTTGTCGGATCAGGGACGCGACCCAGCATCGACGACGGCGAGCTCGGTGTCGCCCTGGCGGAGGTGACCTCGAACGAGGCGCGTGGACGAGGACGATTCCGGCAATGGTCAGCGCCCACGTTCGAGGTCGGCTCCGACGGGCCGGTACCGGCAGGTGTCGACGGTGAGGCACTCATGCTCGACCCACCGCTGAGGTTCTCGATCCGACCCGGTGCGCTGCGGGTGCGCATCGCACCCCAGCACCCGGGCGCGTCGCCCTCCGCGGCCGCCCCCGACAGCATGCTCGACGGTGCCCGCAAATTGATCCACATCGCCACCCACGGCTGACCCACCCACCCGCGACCCGAAATTCGCCTCGAAGTGCGCGCTCAGCGCGCATCCTGAGGAGAATTTCGGATGATTGGGGGGTGGGTGGGGGTGTCAGGCGGGGGCGGGGGTGAGGACGGGTGGGAGCCAGTCGTCGAGGCGTTCGGTGATGGTCGCATCGCTCTTGCCCAGCAGATGGCCGTCACCGGGCAGCATCACGACCTCACCATGCCCGGCAATTGCCGCGACCACGTGGCTCGCCTCAGCGGGAAGCAACTCGTCGCGGTCGCCGTGGAACAGCAGCAGTGGACGACCCTCGAGTGCTCCGGCAACCTCGCATCCGGCCGACTGGGTTGCGAAGGTGACGACCCCAACGACCGACACCGGCATGATGACCGCACAGCGCACGGCCACCGCGCCACCGAAGCTGTGCCCCATCACGACAACTCGCTCGGCGCCGGCATCACGGGCCAACTCCACTCCGCAGGCCAGATCATGGGCGCACAGATCGAGGTTGTTCGGCTCTCGATATCCGACCCGCACCACGCGGACACCCCGAGCCGCCCACCGTTCGCCGAGCGCGTGGTACAGCGCATGGCCGGGCCCGAGCGTGCCACCCAGCGCACCGCCACAAGCCACGATGGCTGCAGGGAGCGCGCCAGCGGGCGGCGGCTCGTGCGTGAGCACTGTGAGCAGCCCACGTCGCGTGTAGATCTCCTGGTGCCGAAACGTCGGTGTCACCTCCACCTCGGTCGCGGCCAGCGGATGCAACGCCTCGAGCGCCGTTGGATCGCACGGATCGGTTGGTTGCTCCGCTCCGTCCACGTCAGCCATGGCTCACTACCGTACAAACGCACATGCCGAGTCCAGCCAGCGGAACCAGTGCGGTCGACTTCCGGAACCGCACCGATCGGGAACACGCCCGTCGTATCGGACGCGCCTGGATCGAGATGCGCCGCGGCGCCGGCGCATCCGCGTTGCGCGCCTATCTGTTCGGGCGCGAGACACCGCTCGAACAGGGCCAGATGGATGCCCTCGACCTGTTGTCTCGACGCAACGACCGCCCCATGAAGGAGCTCGCCGCGCGGCTGCGCGTCGACCCGTCGACCGCCACCCGAGCGGTGCAACGACTCGAAGCCGACGGCCTCGTCGAGCGCTACTCCTCGCCCGAGGACGGCAGAGTCGTACTTGTACGGATCACCAGCGAGGGTGCCCGGCGCCACGATGATGTTGCCGCTCGACGATCGACGGCGATGATGTACATCCTGAGCGAGTTCGAGCCCGACGAACGGGCCAAGCTCGCCGACCTGCTCGACCGGTTCGTCGAGTCGGTCGACACCGTCATGACCCGTATGGTCGAACCGAACAATCACGAAACCTCCTGACCCCAAGCGGTCAGCCCGGTACAGTCCCGCCCATGGCCGATCAGGCAACGTTCGCCGCCGAGGCGATGCAGTACGCACCACAGCTCTACTCCGGTGCGCTGCGCATGACCCGCAACCGTTCCGATGCCGAAGACCTCGTGCAGGAGACGTACCTCAAGGGGTACCGGAGCTACGACTCGTTCACCGAGGGCACGAACCTGCGCGCCTGGTTGTTCCGCATCATGACGAACACGTTCATCAACTCGTACCGCGCGAAGCAGCGGCGGCCCGACGAGACCGAACTCGGCGACTTCGAAGACCTCTATCTGTACAAGAACATCGGTGCACTGCAGAACGCGTCCGTCGGCCGTTCGGCCGAGGAATCGCTGATGGCACTGCTTCCCGACGACGAGGTGAAGCAGGCGCTCGAGGACCTCCCCGACAACTTCCGACTGCCCGTGATCCTCGCCGACGTCGAGGGATTCTCGTACAAGGAGATCGCCGAGATGCTCGACATCCCCATCGGCACCGTGATGTCACGGCTGCATCGGGGAAGAAAGGCGATGCAGCGGGCGTTACATGATTTTGGTCTCGCTCGGGGACTCGTGGCTGCAGAGGAGCAGGGTTGATGGACGACGAGGTGAACAGCGAAGCGACAGCGCAGCCAGTGGCGACTCGCGACTGCAATCAGACGCTTCGCGAACTCGATGTGTTCCTCGACGGCGAATTGTCCGACGAGCAGCAAGGCGCGATCCGACACCACCTCGACGGATGCATGGACTGCCTGGGTGCCTTCGACTTCCACGCGGAGCTGAAGGCGGTCGTCGCGCTGAAGTGCCACAACGACGAGATGCCACCCGACCTGCTCGCCAAGATCGAGCTGTGTTTCGGCGCCGACTTCGACGGCGACGGCCAGATCGGCTGATCGGTCACCGGCGCGACGAGAACTGTGTGGGGGTCCGGCCCGGGGGTTAGCCTCTGCGATCATGCTCGTCGCAAACGTGTGGCACTGGTGGATCGGCATTGCGCTGGTCATCGTCTCGGTGATCTTCCTGGTCGTTCTGGTAGTCAGCTACATGAAGTTCGTGTCATCGCAGAAGTACCCGTCGGCCAAGCAACAGCGCGCCCGGCACACCGACCTGTAACCACGTCGAGCATGCTGACACCCGGCATGCACCACCTGTCCACGCTCCTTGCTCGCTGCACGTTCGCTCCCGCCGGCACCGCTGTCGTGTGTGGACTCTCCGGTGGCGCCGACTCAACGGCGCTGGTCGCCCTCGCCATCGAGGCGGGCTGTGTGGTCACGGCGGTCCATGTCGACCATGGCCTCCGCCCCGGAGCTCACCACGATGCCGACATCGCGGCGCGAACCGCTGCCCGCCTCGGCGCCGAATTCCGGGTGGAGCACGTCGACGTGAGCGACGGACCCAACCTCGAGGCCCGGGCCCGTGCGGCCCGTCGCGGGGCACTCGGCCCGGGTGCTCTCACGGGGCACACCGCCGACGATCAGGCCGAAACTGTCCTGCTGGCGCTGCTGCGAGGCTCCGGCGCCACCGGTCTCGGCGCCATCGAACCCGGACCGCAGCATCCAATTCTGGGCCTGCGCCGTTCGGAGACCGAAGCGCTGTGTCAGCTCCTCGACCTCGACGTCGCGGTTGACCCGACGAACACCGACCCGCGCTTTCGGCGAAATCGGATCCGCCACGACGTCATCCCGCTGCTCGATGACATCGCCGAACGGGACGTCGCCGTGTTGCTGAACCGAACCGCGGCGTTGTTACGCGACGATGATCGGCTGCTCGACGACCTGGCCGCAAGCATCGACCCCACCGACGTCGACGCTCTGATCCACGCTCCCCGGCCGCTGGCAGTGCGAGCCGTGCGCCGATGGCTGGCTCGCGACGGCTATCCGCCCGACGCGGCCGGTGTCGAGCGCGTCTTGGCGGTGGCCCACGGTGAGTCGACCGCCTGCGAGCTTGCAGGAGGTCTGCGAATCGAACGCCGGCGAAACCGGCTGGTTCTTTCCCTGAGCGGGCCCACCACCGGGTAGCCTTGCCACCCGTTATGACGTGCTGCGCCTGCCCGGAACTCGCCCACTGATGCCCCCTCGGCTGCGTGGCAAGTGGGCACTCGGGATCACCCCGCGTAACTTCACCTGGATCCTGAAGGACAAGCTGGCAATTTGCGAGCGGCCCGGTGGGGTCGGCGACAGCCACCGTAGGGTGCGTCGCCAGGAGGAGATCATCTGGTTGCGCGAGAACGGCTTCGGCTGTGTCTTGTCGATCATCGCCGCGCCGCACAATCTGCACAACTACGACGAGCTGCAGTTGCCGTACAGGCACCGCCCGTTCAACAGCGAGCACACCGATCAATACCTCAAGGCGCTCTACACCGAAATCCGAGACCTACTGCGCCACGGCACCAAGGTGCTGGTACACGGCGACGAGGTCGGCGACCGGATCCTCGGCATTATGGGCGGCTACATCCGCTGGGCCGGCCTCATCGATGAGCCCACGCAGGCCATCCAGGTGACCGAACGACTCGCGGGACGACCGCTCGATCCCTTCGCCCGCGAGATCATCTTGCGAGCCCACGACCTGCGCTGAACCGACCCGTCACCGAATCGGGGGCGACACGCGACACACCTTGGTGTCGATGAACAGCAGCGGCATCGGGTCAACTGCGACGTTGCCCGGCCTCACTTCGAAGTGCAGGTGAACGTTCGTGGCGCTCGACGTGCCGCTGCTGCCGACGAGGCCGATGACGTCGCCGGCGTTCACCGTGACACCTTCGATCAGACCCAGAGCGTCCTCGGCGAGGTGGTAGTACTTGTAGGTCGTACTCGTCGAGCGGTCGTACAGGGTCCAGCCCCAGCCCGCTGTTCCCGTGTTCGTATAGCGCTTCGTCAGGGTTCCACTCGCCACGGCGTACACCTCACGGCCGGCGCTCCCCATGATGTCGAGACCCTCATGGAGACGATTTTCGCCATCGCGTCCGTCGCCGAAGTTGTCGAGGATGTAACAGTCTTTGCCAGGGTCGACCGGAAACAACAGCTTCCCCGCCGGAACCGGCGGTTTGCGCAGAATGAGCCGTTCGGCCGGCGCGAGGGCCGCTGCCGAGTCGTTCAGGGCCGCCGGGACGTTGGCCTCCTGCGCCTGCGTGAACGACCCAGCGCCGCCAATCACGAGGCAGACGATCGTCGCGACGAAAAGCGAACTCCACCGGGTTCGCTTCAACATGGCCATGACGAAGGTATCGGCAAGCTCCGCCCCGGACTTGACACCCAGCCAGGCATCGGTGGACGAGTACGAGTAGCGTTCGATACATGGTCGGGCGCCGGGTGTTCGTCAGCGGCGTCGGGGGCGAACTCGGCACCCTGGTGGCGAGCCTCCTCGAAGCCGAAGACTGGGTCGGTGCACTGTCGGGCATCGATACCGATCCGCCCCGTCGACGCCTCAATCGCACGGTCTTCCACCGCATTCACCCCGACGAGCACGATCGAATCGTCGACACCGTCGTCGATTTCAATCCCCACGTCCTTGTTCACATCGGTGTCTGGGAGCCCGACGCCCGCGCCACACCAAGCGAATCGGCAACGCTCACCGACCAGGCAGCAACGTCGATCATCGGTGCGGCGGCCGAATGCTCGGCGCTCGAACACATCGTGGTGCGCAGCGGCATCGAGATCTACGGCCGGGCACGAGGCACACTCACGCGCCCATCCGAGTCTGCTCCGATCCAACCGACGAGCAACTGGGGACGCACGCTTGCGGCAATCGAACGCACGGCAGCCGAGGTCGGCGAGCGTGTCGGGGTCAGCGTCGGCGCACTCCGACTCGCGCCCGTCCTCGGGCCTCACGTGCCGTCACCGCTCGGACGTCTGCTGCGGATGCCGGCCGTTCCGTTCAGCGTTCTCGCCGACCCGCCATTTGCCGTCATCGAAGACCGCGACGCCGCGCGGGCATTCGTCATCGCCGCACGGATGGGACTCGCCGAGCCGGTGAACGTCGTCGCACCCGGCGCAATCACGGCGCTGCAAGCTGCACGTCGGGGCCGACGGATCCCGGTCCCGCTGGTCGGACCCGACTGGCGGATCGCTCGGATGTTGAGCTACCTGGCCGGCGCACCGATCCCCGACCACGTTGCCGAGGCGCTCCACCGCGGGCGCCTCGCCGACAACACACGCATGCGAACAGTGCTCGGCCTCGAGGCCGAGAATTCCACGACCGAAGTGATCGATCGGCTGTATCACTGGCCGAGTGTCATTCGTCAACCCGCGAGAAGACAGGTGGCCTGATGGTTCGAGCACCCGTGATCAGCCTTCGAGTCAGTGACGTCCCCGCCGGCATGGTCGACGACTGGGGTCGCGACCCCAACCTGGTGACCGCCGTGGCGCGCCTGGCGAAAGTGCGATGGGACGTTTCAGTCGGCGGCAGCGAGCATCTCCCCCGACGCGCCGGCGCCCTCATCGTGGTGAACGCACGCCGGTTCGCATTGTCGCCGATCTACGCCGCGCTCGCACTCGGTGAGATGATCCATCGGCCCGTGCGATTCGTCGGACGTCCCGACACCGCGCCGGTCGGCGCGTTCAGTCGACGCATCGGCGGCCTGCTCGACCACCCCGACGAAGTTGCGGGGGCCCTCGCCGACGGACAGGTCGTGGTCATGGGGGCCGACCACGGAGGGATCGGTCGCGTCGATCACAGCCTGGTCGGGGCTGCCTTGTCGGTCGGAGTGTCGGTGTACCCCGCCGCCACGTCGAGCGGCCCGCTGCGGCGTGGGGCCCGGCTCGAGATCGGGCCCGCATCGAAATCATCACGTCAACGGCGCGGCCCGCTGTCAGAACTCGAACTCGCCGATCAGGTGCGCACCGACATCGCCATGCTCGTCGACGGATTGGGTGAAGTGCGCACCGGCACGCCCCTCGACTGGCTCCCGGTGTCAGGGCTCGGAGGGGCGTGATGTCGTACATCCGCAGCTCCGACGGCACGCGCATCCACTACCAGGTCACCGGTCGTCCGGGCGCGCCGCCCATCTTGTTCATCCAGGGGCTCGGCGCCGACAAGAACGGCTGGAATCTGCAACGGCTCGCAACTGCACCGTGGTACCGAGCAGTCGCGTTGGACAACCGAGGGGCCGGCCGCAGCGACAAGCCGCACGGCACCTACACGCTCGAGCAGATGGCCGACGACGCAATCGCCGTGCTCGACCACGCGGGAGTCGATACCGCCCATGTGGTCGGTGCATCCATGGGTGGAGCGATCAGCCAGATCGTCGCCGTGAAGTACCCAGAGCGAACTCGATCACTGACACTGGCGTGTACTGCCGGCCGCAATCATCCGTGGCGTGAGGAACTCCTCACGAGCTGGCGTGATTCAGCACTGGAGCGCGGCATCGGCTCGATGGGCCACGAGGCGGCGCGATGGGTGATCGGCCCCCGTTCGTTCCGCCGGCTCCTTCCCGCCATTGGTTGGCTCGGGCCACTCGCTCCCGCCCGTCCGGCCCACGCGTTCGCCGCCCAGTGCGACGCCATCCTCGCTGCCGGCGAGCTGCATCGGGATCTGATCGACCAACTGCCCAGAATCACGGTGCCGACGCTCGTCATGGTCGGCAACCAGGACATCCTCACACCACGAGGTGACAGCGAGGACCTGGCCGACACGATCCCGACCGCCGAGCTCGTCGTCATCAGCGGCGCCGCCCACGGGTTCATGGTCGAGCATGCGTCCACGTTCAACCGAGTGTTGTTGGAGTTCCTCGGCCGAGCTGAGCGGGCCTACCAGGCCAACGACAACGAGCAGGCTCGGCTCGACGACACACTGACTGCAAGCTGATGCGGGTGGTGATCGTCGGGGCCGGCATGAGCGGCCTCGTTGCTGCCGGCGAACTCCAGGCCGCCGGCGCCGACGTCGCTGTTGTCGACAAAGGTCGCTCCCCCGGCGGTCGCCTCGCCACCCGGCGCATCGGTGCGGCAACACTCGACCACGGGGCCCAGTTCTTCACGGTGCGAACCCCCGCCTTCCAGCATCGAGTCGACTCCTGGATCGAGCGGGGCCTCGTCACGGTGTGGTCGCGCGGGTTCGCCGACGCCGACGCGCATCCTCGGTTCATTGCTCCAGCCGGGATGAACTCACTCGCCAAAGACCTCGCGGTGGGCCTCGATGTGTCGTGTTCGACGATGGCCTTCGCGGTGCGCCCATCAGGCTCACAGTGGCACGTCGTCATCGACGACGGCTCGGTTCGCATCGCCGACCGGGTGGTGGTGACGACTCCGCTGCCGCAGGCGTTTGCGCTGCTCGCCGATGCCAAGATCGAACTCGATGATCGATTGATGCGCACCGACTACGACCGCACGATCGCCCTCTTGGCCACGCTCGACCAGCCGCCGCGGATCGACGCTCCGGGAGGTGTCCAGGCGCCGAACGACGACGTCGCCTTCGTCGCCGACAACGTTGCCAAGGGCGTCAGTGCCACCCCCGCGATCACCCTGCATGCCTCGGCGGCGTGGAGCGAGGCGCACTGGGAGCGCAACACCGACGAGGTGTTGGCCTCGCTGTTGGACCTTGCCGGTCCTTGGCTCGGCGACGCTGCCGTCGTCGAGGCGCACGTGAAGAAGTGGCGCTTCGCCACGCCGAGAACCCCCTGGCCCGATCCGTGCTGGGTGTCGGCCGACGGTGGTGTCGTGCTCGCCGGTGATGCCTTCGACGGCCCACGCGTCGAGGCTGCTCACAACTCGGGCCTCGCGGCGGCCCACGCGCTGCTGCGTTAGTTCAGCGGGCGGCGGGCGCGCCGCAGCGCACCGCCACGACCTGTCGAGATTCGAGGTCGACGATTGTCACGCTGTCGGGACCGAATCGCTCCAGAAAGTCGGAGAAGTTGGGGATGTCCTCACCCTCGCAGTCGCGCTCGATCACCGGCGCGTACGGAACCCTCCAGCCATTCTCGAACACGGCCTCGTCATCGGCGAGGTCGACAATGGGCGGGAGTTCGACGGTCGCTCGGGGCGCTGCGGGCAGAATCGAGAACCACACCACTGCGTCGCCGAGCGTGTCGGCCAACAACACACACTTGTTGTCCTCGGCGAGCTCATCACAGGCGATCTCGCCCAGCGTGCCCGGAGCGATCCGCGCAACACGGTCGCCCGTGAGATTGACGTCGAGGTACCCGGTGGTCACCCCATCGGCAGCGATCATGAACTCGGACGTCTGCTCAACCGACACGATTGGTTGGAACACGTCGATCCGTCGTTCGATGGGCTCGGGGTCGATCACGGATTCGATGGAGTCGTCGGTCACCAACAGCGCCCGGCCAAGCAACGCCAACGCCCCGAGTGCGGCGATCGCCGCGACGAAGCGCCAACTGAACAGTTGCCTCACGGCGCGGATGCCACCGGGCCCGACTCCGGTGCAGCGGCCACGACAGCTGACGCTGCACGGTACGCCGCATCCGCGATGGCTGCGAGCACCTCGTCGGAGTGAGCGAGCCCGACAAAGATCGCCTCGTACGCCCCGGGCGCCATGGCGACTCCCTCGGCGAGCATCGCCTGAAAGAACGCTGCATAGGCGCGCTCGTCGGTTCGTTTCGCGTCGTCGAAGTTCTGCACCGTGCCGGCGTCGTTGCCGCAGACGATCCCGACAAGCGTCCCGACCACGGGGAATGACGCCACGAAGCCGGCGGCCGAACACGCGTCGCGCAACGTTGCCGACAGGTGTCGAGCCCGCGCCATCAACTCGATGTACACCTCAGGTGTGAGCTGATCGAGCGCTGCGAGGCCGGCGGCCGTCGCAATCGGATTGCCCGCCAATGTCCCCGCATGGAACACCGGCCCGAGCGGCGACAGGTGTTCCATCACGTCGGCTCGGCCGCCGACGGCGCCGATCGGCAGGCCGCCGCCGATGACCTTGCCGAAACACGTCAGGTCGGGCCGGACGTCATACTTGGCCTGCGCGCCGCCCGTACCGACACGGAACCCGGTGATCACCTCGTCGAAGATCAGGAGCGCGCCGACACGATCACACTCGGCTCGCAGACCGGCAAGGAACTCCGGCGCCGGCGCGACGACGCCCATGTTTGCTGCGATCGGCTCAACGATCACCGCGGCAACACGGTCGTCGAGTTGAGGTACGACGTTGTACGGGGCGACGATCGTGGAGGCCACCGCGCCCGCTGGAACACCCGCGGTGCCGGGCAGGCCGAGCGTGGCGACACCGCTGCCTCCGGCCACCAAGAGCGCGTCGGTCGCTCCGTGGAAGTTCCCGGCAAAGGTGACGATCACATCGCGCCCGGTCACCCCGCGCGCGAGGCGAATTGCAGTGCTCGTCGCCTCGGTGCCCGAATTCATCAATCGCACACGCTCGCAACTGGCCACTCGCGCGCCGATCGCCTCGGCGAGCTTCATCTCCCGTGGCGTCGGCGCGCCGTACGACGTTCCGTCACCGACTGCGGAGCGAACAGCTTCGGTGATGGCCGGGTGCGCGTGGCCGAGGATGACTGCGCCGTAGCTCTGGACGAGATCGAAGTACCTCGTGCCCTCGACATCGGTGATGGTTGCGCCCTCGGCACGAGCCACGACGTAGGGCTCGCCACCGACCGCCTTGAACGCGCGGATCGAGGAGTTCACCCCACCGGGGATCGCCCGTTGGGATCGCTGGAACAACAGGTGGTTCGATGGCACACCGGCGCCTGTGCAGATGATTGGTGTGCAACCAGCAGCGACACAGGCAACCGGATCGCAGTAGGTGATTGCGGAGTCGGTCATGGAACAAGCTGTCCTGATGCAACCTCTTCGGCAAACCAGCGGGTGAAATACGTGAGCACGATGTCGGCGCCGGCACGCTTGATGGCGGTGAGATGCTCGAGCGCGACGGCATCACGATCGATCCAACCTCGATCGGCAGCGGCGTGGATCATGGCGTATTCGCCGCTCACGTGATACGCCGCGATCGGAACATCGACGCGACTCGCAGCCATCGCAATGACGTCGAGGTAGGCCAGCGCCGGCTTGACCATCACGATGTCGGCCCCCTCGGCGAGATCGAGGTCGATCTCGCGTTGCGCCTCTCGTGCGTTGCGCCAGTCCTGCTGATAACCCTTGCGATCGCCGCCACCGACGATCGACACGCCGACCGCATCGCGGAACGGGCCGTACAGGGCGCTCGCATACTTCGCCGAGTACGCCATGATCGCGACGTCGATGAACCCGGCACCGTCGAGCGCTGCTCGGATCGCCGCGACCTGGCCGTCCATCATTCCGCTCGGCGCCACGACCTGCGCACCGGCTGTCGCCTGCGCCACTGCCGCGCGGGCGTAGATCTCGAGCGTCGCATCGTTGTCGACGACACCTCGATCGTCGAGTACCCCGCAATGCCCGTGGTCGGTGTACTCGTCGACACACAAGTCGGCCATCACGACAATGTCGTCGCCGAAGTCGCTGCGTAGATCGTCGAGTGCGAGTTGCACGATGCCGCGCGGATCGAACGCACCGCTTCCGATGGCGTCCTTGTGCTCCGGTACACCGAAGAGGATGACGCTACGTACACCGAGGCCGACCAGGGTCGCGGTCTCCCGGCGAAGCGAATCGCGGGTGTGTTGCACCACACCGGGCAGCGACTCGATCGGCTGGGGCTCGTCGATACCTTCGCGAACGAACAACGGGGCCACGAGGTCGTCGACGCGGAGGTGATGCTGAGCGACCAGGTCACGCATCGCGGGCGACCGACGCAGGCGGCGCGGTCGCGACAACGGAGGCGACAGCGACAGCTCGGACGGCACGCCCCGATCCTAACGGTGGGGTCGGTGCCCCATGCTGGCGGGTTGGCTGGCGGGCTGAATGCCGGAACCGGTGACAGCGACGGTCGTCGACCAACCGGTAGCGTGCTCGGCGTGTCCGTCCAGGCCTGGTTCTCCCACGACGAGATCTCGGCGGTCCCGGGCTCGACGCTGACCCTGCCCCTCACGATTCACAACCTCGGCGAGGCAACCGAGTCGTACACGATCGTTCCGGCGGGCCTCGCGGCAAGCTGGACCAACGTGTCACGCGGCAACCTCACCCTGTTCGGTGGTTCTCAAGAGGTCATCGATATCGAGGTCAGTCCACCCGAGCTCTCGACGACGACGGCCGGGCCAACGGCAATCGCCATCCGGATCATCCCGCTCGGCGATGCCGACGATGCGATGGTGGCCGAGACGACGATCGTCGTCGAGCCGTTCGACGACTGCCGAATCGTCGCACTCCAGCCGATCCAGCGGGCTCGCCGTCGGGCCACCTACGAGTTCATGGTCGAGAACCACGGCAACACCGTGGCGAGTTGCCGACTCCATCTGATCGACTCGAGCAATCGGGTCGACGGCGACTTCGACCCACCCGCGGTGGGGGTCGCCCCTGGGGCCGGCAGCCTCGTGCGCCTCAAGGCCCGAGCTCAACGCAGTGGTTTTCGCCATCACTCGCGAACGCTCGACTTCGACGTCGAAGCCGTCCGCCAGGGACACCCGCCGATCCCCTCCTCCCTCGCACTGGTCCAATCTCCGACCATTCCCACCGACGCGATCGCCAAAGGGTTCGCCGTCGTCGTCGTCCTGGGCGGACTGGCGTTGGCATGGTTCGGCCTCGTGAAGCCGACCATCGAAGACACCGTCGCATCGGAGATGTCGACGCAGACGATCGATGAATCCGAATCGACGCCGACCGGAGTCGTTACCACCACACTCGAACCCACCGGCGACGCCTCAGTCGTCGGTGAGCCGAGCTTCTTCCGTCTGTCCGTCGCCCCGGCACTCACCGCAGTTGCCGACTCCTCTCAGACCTTGCCCGACGACCAGATCTTCGACCTGACCGACGTGCGCATCGAGAACCCCTTCAACGACAAGGGCGTCGCAACACTGCTCATCAATGGTGAGCAGGCCTTCGTCTGGTCGCTGGAAAATGTCCGCGGCTCGGTGTTTGAACCGAGGATCACCCCGATCCGTCTCCAGCCCGGTGACATCGTGGCGTTTTCGGTGAAGTGCGACGAGATCGGTGATGCGACACGAGCGACATGCACCACTGCTGTCAACATCGGTGGCGAGACACTCGCCATCGACGACAACTGACCGAGCGCCTGCAGTCGACTCAGAACCCCAGGCCGAAGCCGGGCACGCCAGCGCTCGAACTCGGCTGCTCGATGACTTCGACGGTCGCCGACGCGGCCGAACCGTCGACCGCTTGGGCGACCACGAGCCGCTGTCCACCGTGCTCGGTCAGACCAACCGGCATCCAGACCAGAAATCCTCCACTGTCGTTTGTCGACACGACCAGTGCATTCGTCGAGTCGTCACCGAACAGAATCGACACAGCAGTGTTCGGCGGGAACCCGCTTCCACCGACGCCGAGGTCGCTCCCCGCCGCGACTTCACCGGCGGCAACCTGGAAGACCGGCTGGTAACGGCCAACACCACCGGCGAGCATGCTGGTGTACTGCCCGAGCGGTGTGACGATCTTGACCAGGGCGGTTCGATGTCCCGGCCCCGTGGGACTGAAGGTGACGCCGACGCTGCATGTGGCACGCGGATTGAGCACCTTGCGGTCGCAGCTGTTGCTGCCAATCGCGAAATCGGCGGGGTTGGCACCGCTGACCTCGATCGATGACACCGTCGTTGGCGCCAATGAGATGTTCTCGACGTCGAACAGAATCTCCGGGCTCGTTTGCCCGACAACGACGGTGCCAAGGTCCTTCCCACCGGGATTTGCGCGCAGTGTCGGGTCGCCGCCGGTGCCACGAACAGTGGAGCTGACGCTGACCGCGCCGAAACCGATCTCTGCAACCGTGAGGATGGCCGACACTGGCCCCGGGGCACGAGGAGTGAAGGCGATTCGCACCGTGCAGTCGGCGCCGGGCGGCACCGGCGCTCGGAGCACACACGTACCTTCGTTCCGGTTGATCGAGAATCGGCTGTCGGAGATCTCGACCGTTGATGGCGTGAACGTGGTCGGGCCGTTGTTGATGACGGCCACGAAGTACTCGTCGCTGGTGAAGCCGACCAAGGTGGACCCGACGTCGGCCTCGGCGATCGACAGTGTCGGCGGGGTCGAGATGGCCACGACTTGTCGACCCGGCAGTGCGTCCGCGACGAGTTGCGGGCCGGCAAGCGTGTCGAACGCAGCGGTGCGACCCGTGTCGCTCAGTTGCGGACGCGAGTGAGCAGCAACCGTTGGGCGGACACCATCGCCGGCCACCGAAATCCGGCGCAGCGTTCCGCGGGCGGCATCGGCCACCAGCAGATCGCCGTCGTCGGCCTCACCACCGCCCGAGGCCTCGACGAGCTGAAGGTTTGCCGCCTTGGTGATGAAGACGACGAGTTGCCCCTCGGCGCTGAGCGCCGGCTGTGACGACGACGCCGTCCCGGCCACGACAGGGTTCGAACCCTCGACGCTGCTGATCATCGTGATCGAAGTTCGGCTGACCTCGTCGTAGATCCCGTTTGCGTCGGTGTCACGGTCAAGGCGGAACACCTGCGTGGGACATCCTCCACCGCACGCCGGCAGCACCGCCGGCACGAGGCCGACATCTCCACTCGTGAACGCTACGACTCGCCCATCGCGTGACAGCACGGGGTCGGAGGCCCCGACAACGGTCGGTCCGCCATCCACGCGAACCGACACGAGTCGAACTGCGAGAAAGGGATCGACTTCGTTGCGGTCCCAGACGAAAATCTGGCCTGTCGCAGGACCACCTGGCGTCACACCCGTTCCCCAGCCGGGAACGGCGTCGCTCGATGTGGCATCAGAACGGTAGGCAACGAATCGTCCGTCACCGGAGATCGCTGGTTGGTCGAGTCCGCGTTGGACGAACTCGGAGTCAGGCGTGGAAATCGGCGTGCCGGCAACGAGCGCGGACCGGGCCGGATCGGTGACGGGCACCTCGAGGTTCACCAGGCTGATGGAGGTGACCCCAGCCGCCTCGATCGATTGCGTCGCCGGATGGGTGTATGCGATGAGCGTCCCGGACCGTGACACCGTCGGCGTATCGAGCGTGCTCACGTCGTCGCGTGCGAGCCCCGAGCCGTCTGGGCGCGTCGACACCAGTTCCCAGGCCCCCAGCGTTCCGCCGCAGTGCGGCAGTTGCAGTCGATACACGTCCCAGCGGTCGCCGGTGTCGTCGTCTCGGAAGACGTCGAGCGACATCTCGGTCACGACCACGATGCTGCACCCGTCACCGGACAGCACCGGGTGCACCGAGTTGCCGGAGCGTTGGCCCTCCGGCACCGTGGTGATCTCGGCAGTGACCCCGGAGTCTCGATCGGTGAGGTAGATCGTGTTGATCCGCGAATCGACCGGGGCCGCAGCATCAACGTTCGCAGTCGGCAGCGCCTGATAGGCAACGAATCGACCATCGCCCGAGAGCGTGGCGTTCGAGCCGCTGCCGGAGCCGATCGAGTCTCCGACCGTCGACCCATCGAGCGGCGTTACCTGCTCGATGACCACGCTCACTCGTGCAGAGACACCATTGGTGCTCGTGCTCAGAACGAGACCGAAACACAGCAGCGCGGACGCGCCAACGAGGCGACGCCGCCCGTTGCGTTCGACCACGTTGCTCCTCATTTCGCTGGGTAGATCCGGGGTGTCAATTGTGTCATGTGGGTGTTCCCATCGCCACGCACGTCTGAATTCGTACCAGCTCGTTCACGAGTCCATTCAGAGAATGATCGGCCGCAGTGGCCGTCACCTTGAGGCCCAATCGCTGCGCTACCGCAGTCGTTGTCGGACCAATGGAAACCACCACAGGTGGGACCACGGTACCAAGTGCGTCGAACCAGGCGGTCGCGGCTGAGCCGCTGGCGAACAGAACGGCGTCGGCATTCTCGATCGCGCTGCGATCGGGCACTCGCAGCACGGTTCGGTACGCCACGATCGAGGTCACGTCGTAGCCGGCCCGGCCCAGTCCTGCAACCAACGTGTCGTCGGCCCGGTCGCCCTGGGCAACGAGGAACCGTTGCCCGATTTCCGCCATGGCACACAGTTCGTCGAGCAGCGTCTGCGAGCGCTGTATCGCGGGAACCACATCAACCGGTCGGCCCGCAGCATCGGCGAGCACGCGGGCGGTAGCCGTGCCCACCACGGCGAGTCGAACCAACGGCGCATCGGCGGCGGCGTGTGCAACTCGTTCGGCACCCGCCGGCGAGGTCACGACGAGCCAGTCGAACTCCTGGAGTCGCTCGAGTTCCCGACCGAGCGCAGCGCCGGCATCGGCCGGCTCGAGGACCTGAATCAACGGAACGTGAACGACCGAGGCGCCACGCGCCTCCAGCAGGTCGGCCAAGTCGCCCGGACGCTCACGAGTGACGAGCACGCGGCAGCCGGCAAGTGGGCGCGTCGCCGGCTCACCGATCACCGGCCCACCCATCACTGCCCACCC
Source organism: Actinomycetes bacterium (assembly GCA_031430875.1). Classification (GTDB taxonomy): domain Bacteria; phylum Actinomycetota; class Acidimicrobiia; order Acidimicrobiales; family Ilumatobacteraceae; genus Sva-07. The sequence goes on from JANPCI010000413.1 coordinate 18,427, forward strand.
ATCACTGAAGGGCCGCCTGCGCGCCAAGGGCCGCACGGCGGGCGATTCCGAGGTCGTCTGCGGTCCCCGTCAGTGCCACCTCCGCCACGATCGACTGCCGCGTGGCGGAGTCGGCGAGGAACACCGTGAGACGGCCATCGCTGACGTGACCACCCACCGGCAGCGAGCAGCCAGAACCGAGCTCGGCCAGGAACGCCCGCTCGACCTCGACGGCGTGGCGCGTGTCGGGGTGGTCGACACCGGCCAGCGCAGCGAGCGTCCCCGCATCGTCGAACCGGCATTCGACGGCCACGCATCCCTGCCCGACGGCCGGCACGAACGTGGCGACGTCGAGTCGTTCAGCGATCCGATCGCTGAGCGCCAGAATCTCGAGCGCGGCAACCGCCATCACGATGGAACCATCGTCGGGCACCTTCGACAATCGAGTGTCGATGTTGCCGCGCAGCTCGACGAACCGCAGGTCGGGTCGCACCCTCGACAGTTGCGCTCGCCGACGCACCGAACCGGTGGCCACGGTTGCGCCATGGGCCAGATCGTCGAGACGCCGACCCACGAGCGCGTCGGCGGGGTCGCGTCGCTCGCAGAACGCCCCGATCACCAGGCCGTCGGTTGGTGCCGATGGCAGATCCTTCGCCGAGTGCACTGCGAGGTCGGCACGGCCGTCGAGCACCGCATGCTGCACCTCTTTCACGAACACGCCCTGGCCACCGATCACATGCAGCGGAACGTCGAGCCGAACATCGCCCGTGGTCTCGATCATCACCAGTTCGACCGCACGGCCCGTCGCCACGGTGATCCGATCAGCGACTGCGGTGGCCTGCACAACCGCCTGACGTGAACCACGAGTGGCCAGCCTCAGCGCTGCAGAGTCGCGCTCGACGCCGGTCACGGCAGACTCACCCGAGGTCGAAGAGATCGCGGACGGCCGCAGCGTTGCGCTCGCCCTGCGGAGTGCCCGCCTGCGCCTTGAGACGAACCGATGGCTCGTGCAGCAACTTGGCCACGATTGCCCGGGTCAGTGCCTCGATGGACTCGCGTTGGCGATCGTCGAGTTCTCCGAGGCGTGATGCGAACCGGTCGACCTCGCGAGACCGGACGCGATCGGCTGCCTCGTGCATCGACGCGACGAGCGGAGCGGCTTGACGGGCGGTCGAATCGACGAGATAGTTCTCAACCTCTTCGCCAACGATCAAGCGGACACGTTCGGCTTCGCCGGCTCGATGCGACAACCCGCGGTCGACCCAATCGCGGAGGTCGTCGAGGTTCGACAACGCCACGCCTGGAAGTTCGCCGACCTCGGGATCGACGTTGCGGGGCACTCCGATGTCGACGATGTGGAGCGGGCGAGTCGTGCCACGGCGAGCGTCGACGACGAGTGACTTCGTGAGGAAGGCTCGATCAGCGCCGGTACCAGCCACGATGACATCGGACGCAGCAATGGCCTCGCCGAGGCGATCGAAGCCGACGGAGACGCCGTTGACCCGTTCAGCAAGCGTTGCTCCCCGATCGTCGGAGCGATTGGCGACGAGGATGTCGGCGCCACCGGCGCGGTGGAGTGCAACCGCAACGCCCTCACCCATCGACCCAGCCCCGATGACGAGCACCCGCTTGCCGTTCAGTTCGCCGATCATGTCGGTGATCATCTCGACGGCGGCATGACTGATCGATGCCGTACCGCGGGCGATACCCGTTTCCGTACGAGCACGCTTGCCGGTGGAGAGCGCCGAACGGAAGAGTTGATTCAGCGTCGACCGTGCTGCACCCTCACGCTGTGCCATCTCCCACGCTGTTCGGACCTGGCCGAGGATCTCACTCTCGCCGAGCACCGCAGAGTCGAGACCGGCAGCAACCTCGAACAGATGTGTGACTGCAGCTGTGTCGTGCTGGCTGTAGAGATGTGGGGTGAGTTCGTCGACAGTCAGATCGCCGAGCTCGCACAGCAGGTCGCGAATGTCGCCGTACGCGCCGTGGAAGAGTTCGGCCACGACGTAGACCTCCGTGCGGTTGCACGTCGACAACACCACGGCCTCGCGCACGTTGTCACGCTGCGCAAGACCCGCCACCGCTTTGCCCAGGTGTTCAGGCGCAATCGTGACGCGTTCGAGCAGGGGCAGCGGACCACTGCGGTGGTTGACTCCGACGACCAGAATCGACATGCAGCATCAAGCCTAGGCGGTCGCGCCGCGTCGTGGCTCGCCGGGCACGGCGCGCAGTCCGGTAGCCAGCTCAGCCGATGCTCGCCGCTGTTCGTAGTAGCTCAGGATCTGCAGCTCCACGGCAAGGTCGACCTTGCGCACGCTGATGCCTGGCGGCACATTGATGACCATCGGAGCGAAGTTCAGCAGGCTCGTGACACCGGCCGCGACAAGCGCTTCGGCGGCTTCCTGCGCAGCGGGGCCCGGCGTGGCAATGACGCCGATCGAGATGGCGCGTGACTGTACGACCTGGGCGAGTTCGTCGATGTGGCGCACGCGAACGCCACCCACCAGCGAGCCGACCTTGGCAGCGTCGACGTCGACAATGCCACCCACAGGGAAGCCCCGGTCGCCGAATCCGTTGTAGCCGGCGAGCGCCTGGCCAAGGTTGCCCGCACCGACGATGACCACCGGCCAATCATGCGTGAGGCCGAGTTCCCGACGGATCTGATACACGAGGAACTCGACGTCGTAGCCGACACCACGGGTTCCGTAGCTGCCGAGATAACTGAGGTCCTTGCGGACTTTGGCGGCGTTCAATCCGGCGAACTCGGCGAGCTCCTCCGACGACATGCTCGTGATGCCGACATCGAACCGCTCCGACAGGATCCGCAGGTAGACCGGCAATCGCGCGACGGTCGCTTCCGGAATTCGTCGTCGCGTTGGTTGGCCGGCCATCATCCGCTCACGTTAGGGCGCTCGTGCACCATTTCACAAAGTTGACCCACAGCTGGCAGAGAAGAGATGGCCGAGACATCGGTCACGCCGCGGGAGTGATCTCAGATCAGTGAGGCACCGACGCGTAGCGCGTCGTCGAGACTGCGCCGAACCAACTTGCCGGAAGCATTGCGAGGTAGTGCATCGACGAAAATGATCTTGGTGGGGCACTTGTAGCGCGCCAAGTGGTCGAGTGAGTGCTCGATGAGCGCTTCCTCGTCGGCGTCGACGCCAGGTCGCGTCACCACGTAGGCCTTCACCGCTTCGCCGGTGTGCGGATGAGGTACGCCGACCACCGCCGCTTCGGCAACATCGGGATGCAGCACGAGCATCTCCTCCACCTCGGCGGGGTACACATTGAAGCCCGACACGATGATGAGATCCTTCGATCGGTCAACCAAGTACAGGTAACCGTCATCGTCGGTGGTGGCCATGTCGCCGGTGTGCAGCCATCCGTCGGTCAGCACCGCAGCTGTTGCCTCCGGGTCGTTGTAGTAGCCCTCGAAGATGTTGTCACCCTTGACCCAGACTTCGCCGACATCGCCCACGAGTGCGTCACCGTCCACGTTCACGAGCCGGATCTCGACGCCCCGCAGAGCACGACCGACCGAACCGAACCGAACCGGCGAGCCCGTTGACGTGGTGACGATGGGCGACGCCTCGGTGAGCCCGTAGCCCTCGCGGATCTCCACGCCGAAACGATCACGCATCGCCTCGGCCACGGTGATCGAGAGCCGTGACGCCCCTGACAACGCGAGGCGGACGGTGGCGAAGGTGTCGGGGGCCAGATCGTCGAAGTGGGCAAAGGCCGTCCACAACGCCGGGGCGCCGGGGATGACGGTGACCTTGCGATCCTGAATCGACTGGACGGCGGTCGACGGGTCGAAGCGCTGCACGAGCAGGAGCGTGGCGCCAACGCGAAGGCCGAGCCCGACGACAACATTCAGACCGAAGATGTGGAACAGCGGAAGGACACCGAAGATCACGTCGTCGTGATCGATGTGCCCCTCCGCCGACAGGCTCTGGTCGAGGTTGGCCATGAGGTTGGTGTGGGTGAGCATCGCCGCCCGTGGGGCTCCTGCGGTGCCGCTGGTGAACATCAGTGCCGCCAGGTGCGAGGTGTCGACCTCGACGATGTCGCGCGGTGCCGACGACGTGACGAGATCGTCGAAACCGACCGTGCCTTCGATGGCCGACTCCGTATTGATCACGGTTTCAACGGTTGGCAGCAGTTGCCTGTCGACATGCGACCAGTTGACGGCGCTGACCTTGTCGACGATGACCGCCTTCGCGCCGACCACGGAGAGCTCCGTTTCGAGTTCGGGCCCGGGGCTGGTCGGGTTGAGTGGGACGACGACCGCGCCGAGGCCAACGACGGCCAGGTAACCGATCACGAACTGCGGCGAGTTGCCGAGCAGCAGAGCCACCCGATCGCCCGACTCGATGCCGAGCGATGCGAGACCACCGCGAAAGCGCTCGACCTGGTCGCGCAGTTCGCCGTAGGTCGTGGCGTGACCTTGCCAGATCAAGGCGGTGGAGTCACTGGCGTGGTCATCGATGATGTGCCCGAGATTCACGTATCCCCCTGCTCATTCGGGCGCTGTCATCACGCCCGAGATCAGCGTACTCGCCGACGGTGGAGCGTGCGTACTGCTGGCACGCCCGACATGGCGGTTTGCCATTCGCCATCACGACCATTGGCAACGCCGACGCCACCGACTCGATCCAGCAGGCCATTCACTCCGCTGCGCGAGCAACACGAATCATGTGAATCCAGAGCCGAGTCGGTTGACCCGACAGCACCGCATCTGAGCCCACCGCCGCCGACGGCTAGCGTCGCCGCTCGTGGACGAACTCATCGACGTCGCCGGTGCGCATGCCAATCTCGACGATGCTCTCCTGCCCGACGATGTGCGCCGCCTGATCGAGGATCAGTGGTGGCGCCCGATCGAGGTGCAATCGTCACTGGAGGTCGTCCGCCACCTCGACGACTTCATCCATGCGCCAGTTGACCACCCCGCGCTGTTCGCCGACCACGGGGTGGTGCATGTTCGGGACATCGCCGCAAACGCCGTCGACCTCGCCGCCACGGCCAACGGGTTGCTTCTCGCCCGCCGCCCGCCGGATCGTCAGCAGTTCATGACTGCCGTCGCGGTTCTCACGGCCTACCTCCACGACGTCGGAATGGTGGACCCGACACCCACAGGCCGGCGCATTCACGCCCTCGTCGCGGCCCAGCTGCCGTTCGAATCAGAGGCCGACGAGGTCATCGAGCGACTGATGTCTCGCCCCGGGACCATCCTGGGCCGTCTCGAGACGGTCGACGCCGCAGCCCCGTTCGACGTCCCGCTCGATGTGATCATGCGCGAATTGATGAGCTTGACCATTGCGCACAGCAAGTCGACCGTGCCAATCGAGACCTTCGCCCAGCCGGAGTGCCTTCGGCGACTCGTCCAGGCGTGTGTCTTCACGTCGCTGGACGAGCATCGCCAGAGTCCTCGAACGCCGGCAGTGCCGGCCTCGGATTCCGAGATCTCGTTCGACGTCAATATCGACTGCTACGACGACCCACGACGTTCGTACGGCTGGATGGTGTCGGACGCGACGGCGCACCGAGCGCTCGTGCACGACGTCATCGATGGCCTCCGTGTGCTTCGCGCTGCTGACGCCCTGCGCCAGCGTGGGACGTCACTGCGAACTGCCTCCGGCTACGAGATCTTCATCGACGGAGCGACCGGCCACGCCGTGTACGCCCTTCGCGAACCCCACAACACAGGCGTCCATCTCCTCAGGGTCGAGAGCGCCATAGCGGCCGGCGAGGCGAACCTCCGTGCGGCGGCGGTCACCGCCGACGGACATCTTCGCATCGCTCTGCACCGTGGCGCGTTCGAAGATGAGGTCGCTTCGCAGCGGGCGGCGGACGGAACGGCAGCGGTGATCGCCGACATCGCCCTCGATGTGCTGCCCACGTTCGCTGATGTGGCGACGGGCGAGCTGCTCGCGCCGGTCCGTCACGATGCGGTGATGCAGTTGCTGGTGGAGCGACCCTCCGACAACGCGGGCTTCGCTGACGAGGTCGCCAGACTGGTCATGCTTCGTCGACCTGATCTGATCGGACGCATCGCCGCAGTCGCCGGGATCGCCGAGGCGGACGTCGACGAACAGGACCGATATCTCCGCGCCGCGGTCATCCGACCCGACTCGGAGCTTGCTGCACTGGTCATCGCCGGCGCCGCGGAACGCGGTGCCAACGTGCGCGAACTCGATCCGCAGCGAGCGTTTGCCGACGTACGTCTCGCCAGCGTCACAGCGGGTGAGGTGGTCGTCGCAGACGGATCGCCGTCGGCGTTCGTCTATCTTGCCGACGCCGCCGGCCTGTGGGTCCACCCTCTCGGCGGCTACGCCCCCGAGGCCGTGCCGGCCTGGTTCGCGCTGGGCGTGACCGGCGCAGTCCGCCGGGCTCACCGTAATTCCGCCGTAATTGCCCACGCCGAACTCGACGTCGTCATGATCCCGACCGAGGTGTACCTCCGCGAATGGTTCCGCCCGATCGCTGCGAGCGAGCTCCCCGAGGTGTTGCGGATGGCTCGGCAGCGATGAGCGGCCGCCTGGGGCTGGTGGAGCGCGTGGCCGCGTTGCATCGTGTCGATCTGTTCACTGCAACACCGGGTCGTGTGCTGGTGGCCGTGGCCCGCGCCGCCGACGAGGTCACGGTTGCACCCGGCGAGGTGCTCATCTCCGAAGGTGCGGTGGAACACCACCTCTTCGCGATCATCGAGGGCAGAGTTCAGGTCGCGCGGGCGGGCAGGGTGCTCGTGGAGCAGGGCCCCGGGAGCACCGTGGGGGAACTTGCCGTACTGGTGCCGGAACCACGCGCCGCTTCGGTGATTGCTCTCGAACCGACGCTCGCCCTGCGCATCACGAAGCCGGTGCTCGACGATCTGCTCGCCGACTGGCCGGAGTTGGCCGCCAGCGTCATCACGGCGCTTGTGGCTCGCCTACGAGCGACCGCGCAGCATGCCGACGCGACCGGCCCATGATGCCCGCCGCGTCTCCCCGGGCAGCGGTTCGCTTGCTCACGCTGCAGGCGCTGGCCTTCGGCGTCACCATGGCGCTACTGCTCGTCACAGGCAATGCCCTGTTCCTCGACACGTACGGCTCCCAATGGCTTCCGGTCACCTACATTGCCGTCGCCGTCGTGGGGGTCGCCGTCTCGTGGGTCATGGCACGCGCCGTCAGGCGGTTCGCGCTCGTCAGCGTTGCAACGGTGACGCTGGGAATCGAGGCAGCCCTGCTCTTCGCGGCCTGGGTTGCGCTTGTCGGTGGCCATCTCTGGGTCAGCGCGCCGCTGGTCGTCCTCTTTCCGCTTGCCATCCAGATCGGTTTCGTCTTCGTCGGCGGCCAAGCCGGACGCTTGTTGGACATCCGCGAGCTCAAGGAACTGTTCCCACGGATCGTGTCCGGATTCGCCTTCGGCTTCCTGGCGGGCGGTCTCGCCGGTGCACCCCTGCTCACGCTGCTCGGCTCGACCGAGCAGCTCCTCGTCCCGGCAACACTCACGCAACTGGCGTTCCTGGGTCTCCTCATCGTCACGGAGCTCCGCTTTTCGAACCTGCGAACCGAGACACCGGATCGACCCGACAAGCAGCCGGACGCGCGCCCGCCACTGCGCGCGCTGCTCGCCAGTCCCCTGGTGCTGGCAATCATCGGCTATCAGGTGCTCTCTGCAGTCGGCACACAACTGACGGACTTCGTGTTCTTCGACCGAGCCGCCAACCGGTATACGGACTCCGCCGACCTGGCCCGGTTCTTCTCGTGGTACACCGCGCTCCTCAACCTGATCGACGTGCTGTTCCTCGCCGTGCTCGCAGGGCCGCTGCTGCGACGCTTCGGTCTGCGATTCGGGCTGCTCGCCAATCCCGCGGTCGTCGCTGGTGCCATGACCGTGATGGCTCTGCTGGCCCTGGGCCCGGGGGCGGCGGGGCTGACGTTCCTCGTGCTCAGCAGCGCGACTCGCATTGCCGACGTCTCGCTCACCGACGGCACCACGAGAACGTCGATCAACGCGACGTATCAGGTCCTCCCGGTCGAGGATCGTCTGGCAGTCCAGGCCACCGTCGAGGGAGCTGGGGTGCCGATCGCGATCGGCGTGACCGGAGCGCTGTTGCTCGTGCTGCAGGTCCTGCCCGGCGACATCGCCGTCATCGTGACAATCGCTGCGGTGGTCTGTGCCGCGTGGACCGTGGTTGCATGGTTCGCTCATCGGGAGTACGGCCGTGGCCTCCGTCGGGTCGTGGTGACGCGAACGCTGACCGACGACACCTTCGACCTCCACGAGGACGAGACCGATTCGCTGGCGCGTCTCCTTGCGAGTGTCGACACGCGAGATGTCGGCCTGGGACTCGATCTGCTCGCCGGTCTCGCTTCACCGGCGACCGAGACGGAACTGAAACGTCTCCTCGACGACGACCAGCCGAGCGTCCGGCTGGCCGCGCTCGCCGAGCTGGCCGGTCCGGAGGGTTCATCGGTGCTCGGTCGATCCGACCCGGCCCGCGTGATCGCCGCACTCGACGACGACGGCGACCTCACTGATCCGGACACACTGCGCGTCATCCGAGCATGTCGATCGCTCCCGGGTGACGTGGCAGTGGATCGGTTGTCCCGACACATCGAACATCCTGACCGCACCGTCGGGCGGGTCGTGCTGGAGGTGCTCGCCGCTGCTCGTGCGGAGCGATCCCCGGGCTTCGATACCGCGCTGCGCAAGTTGGTCGACGAAGACACCGCTCACGCCCGCCGGATCTTGACGGCCCGACGCGAGCTGGCGCTCCCATCGACGACCCCGCTAGATCGGGCGCTACGCGACGAGTTGACCCTGTTGCAGGATCGAGCGGTCGCGGTGCTCGCCGTTCGCATCGGCGACGTGGCGGTGCGTGCCAACCGTGCATTCCGCGAAGGTGACCAAGCGGCACGGGCTCTCGCACTGGAGGCCATCGAGCATGCCGTGCATCGCGCGGACCGCCCCTGCGTCGCGCTCATCCGACCCGATCTCGACGACGACGGCCGCCTCGCCGCCCTGGGGGGCATGCCGATCGACGGCACCGTCGGTCGAGGGTGGCTCGACGCGATCGAACGGGATCCCGATGCCCTCTGGCGAAGCGAATGGTTGGCGATGTGCGCCCGTCACGAGCGCGGGTACTCGCCGGAGCTGCTTGCCGTCTGATTCGTACCGTCCGTGATTGCGCGGCAGTACACCGGGTCGCCGTCATTGAGCCGGCTCTGGTTGCCGTCAATATCAGCGTCGACTGACGCGTCTGCGGACGCGTCGAACCGGTCCTGGCAACCCTGCGACACCCCCCGGACACAATGGATCGCGCGAGCGCGATCCGAACCCGGAACCCACCGCAACCCCCGAAGAGACCGCCGGGACACCGGCGCGCCCCGACCTGCCCGTCGTCACTCGGCTCGGGCGGCTCGTTCGGTTTCGTAGTCGGCGATGGCGGTGAGCTGGGCTCCGAGAGTGGCGTCGACCCACTTGGAGCCGGCACCGACCACGTGGTCGTAGCTGGCCTGGACGGGTGCTGCTTGACCGGTGAAGTGGGGCATCACCTCGTAGGCAAAGAGCTCATAGCTGTCCTTGGTGGCCTGCCAGTTGGCGAGGTCGGCCCCGAGGAACAGGTAGGCACCGAACCCGCCGGTCTTCTCCTGCAGGCGTGAGATCTGCTCGATGGCCATCTCCGGTGTCCCGATCACCATGCGACCCGATTCGTTCGCGAAGTCGACAAAATCGTCGTAGTCCGATGGTGGAGGCGGATCGTTGGGGTCGCCCATCGGAATGATGTGGCTCAGATACTCGAACACCCACTGCAGCCCATAGCGGCAGTTCTCCTTGGCCTCCTCGAGCGTGGGAGCGATGTGCATCGGGCCCATCAGGCGCCACTTCGAGCGGTCGGCCACGTGACCGTGACGGGCTGCCTCCTCGTTCCAGACGGTGAAGTTGTAGTCGAGCACTCCAAACGCCGCGGGTTCGGTGGCCGCAATCGACAGCATTCCAGTGCCGTAGCGGCCGGCGAGTTTGGAACCCGACGGCGAGATGCTGGACGCGACGGCGATGTCGAAGTTGCTGTAGGGACGCATCTGGAGCACCGCGTGATCACAGGTGAACCAATCGGTCTTCTCCGTGACGGTCTCGCCGGCGAACAGCCGCATCATCACATCGAGCGATTCCTCCATGCGCGGGCGCTGCTTCATCGGATCGATGCCGAGCATCATCGCGTCGGACGTGAGCTGCCCGGGCCCAGCCCCGAACATCATCCGCCCCCGGGTGAGATGGTCGAGCATCACAATGCGGTCGGCGAGGATGAACGGATGGTGATACGGCAGCGAGTTCACCCCGGTACCGAGCTTGATGTGCTTCGTACGCTCGGCGGCGGCCGCGATGAACACCTCGGGGCTGGCGATCAGCTCTGATCCAGCGGAGTGATGTTCACCGATCCATGCCTCGGCATACCCCAACGAGTCGAGGTGCTCCATGAGTTCGAGGTCGCGGTGCATCGCCAGGGTCGGATTGACACCGGTCTTGTGCATCGGTGGCAGGAAGATCCCGAAGCGGAGCGGACGATCGAGCGGTTGAAGGTGCGGCATCGACCGATTGTTCCACGAACGGGGAACGGCGATCCGAGCCGAACGACACCGTGACGTGTTCGGTCGAGCGGCGGGTACTTGGTGATCGCCGCGGTCAGAGGCGCGCGAGCGAGATCGTGGCGGCGATGAGGATCACGGCCAGCAGGAGACCGAGTGTCAGCGTGGTGGCGGGGCGCATGGCGTGAGGCTACCGGCGCCCACTCGACGGTCGCAGGGCGACCGGTTGCGCGGTACCGGCCTGCTCGTGCCCATCGGACGGGAGGAGCGTGATCTGGTCACCGGCGGCCAGGCCGAGTTCGTCGGCCGCCGACCGCTGGTTCATTGCCACAGCGAGCAGCCCGGACGAGTCGAGGACGAGGCCGACTGCGCCGGCACCGACCGCGGCAAACGACGCCGCTCGCGTCACGCTGCGCACCACTCCGCCCGTCGGATCGGTGGGGCTGGCACACCGCAGCTCGATGCGTTCCCCGAAGCTGGTGGGCAGATCGTCGGGGCCGACATTGAGTTGAGCATTGCCGTACCGGTCGACCCACAACACCTGGGCAATCACCTTGGTGTCGTCGCTCTGCGGCAGTGCGACCACCCCCGGCATCAACAGATCGGCATCGACCACCGGACCGAGTTCGGTGAGGTCGCCACCGTTGCAGAGAAACGCGACGGCCGGAGCGAAGATGTCGCGACCGGCAAACGTGGCACCGGGTGCGAGCAGTCGGTGGTCGGGGTTCGTGATCTCCACGGTTCTCCCGGCGCCTCCGGCCATCGCGACGGCGGGCGCGAGCAGCCCGTTGTCGGGCCCGACGAGCACACCTTCGCCATCGGCCACTTCCACCGCTATCGCGCGTCGCTGCGTGCCGACCCCCGGGTCGACGACGGCGAGCACCACACCCGATGCGACGTAACCGATGCTGCGGGCGAGCGCAAGCGACCCTGCGCGGACATCGAACGGCGCGACCCCGTGAGTGAGGTCGATCACGCGTGCGTGGGGCGCGAGGTCGCGGATCACGGAGTGGACAACGCCGACGAATTCATCGGTCGTGCCGAAATCGGACAGAAACGAGACCGTCTCGTAGCGGCGACCCATGGAGTCGAACCTATCTCCATCGTCCGACGTCGGGGAGTTCGGCAGGACCGACCCGATCACCTGACCCCTGACGCGACGGGGCCGGTGCCAACCCCCCGATGGCACCGGCCCCGTCGGCGCTGCCCACCGTTTCCGGCGGACGCGTCTCCACTCGGACACCATAGGCGATGGAACGCGGATGTGAAAAGGGGCACACCAAAGAACACTCGTGAAATTCTGGTTGTGATGTCAGCCGAGTTCGCGGCTGCGCTCGGTGGCTGCTCGCACAGCGGAACCGAACGCGGCTCGAACGCCCAGTTCGTCGAGTACGGCGAGGCCCGCCGCGGTGGTCCCTCCGGGCGAAGTGACCCGTTGGCGCAGCACCGCTGGATCACCCTCTCGATCGAGCAGCGTTGCCGAGCCGAGCATGAGTTGACGGATCACCCGCTCGGCAACTGGCCGCGACATGCCCTCGGCAACGGCTGCCTCCGTCAACGCTTCGGCGACGAGGAAGACGTAGGCGGGTCCCGATCCGGCAACGCCGGTGAACAGGTCGAGGTCGCCCTCCGACATCCGCTCGACGGTGCCCACCGCTGCGAGAATCGACTCCGCCCAGGCGATGTCGTCGTCGTCCGCCGCGCTGCCTGGCGCAATTGCGGACGCACCGAGTCGCACGAGCGCCGGCGTGTTCGGCATCGCCCGCACCACTGCGACGCCGGGGCCAACCGCAGCCTCGATGGTGGCCAACCGCACCCCTGCTGCAATCGACAGCACCCGCGTGGCGCCGGCAGCGGCGGCCTCCCGCGCGGCAGCGGGAACATCGCCCGGCTTGACGGCCAGCAGCGCTGCCCGGGTCGTCGGCACGCTCGACGTCACGGCAATGGACGGAAACATCACGGACAGCTCGGCACGTCGGCCCTCGACGACCTCGACGACGGCAATGGTCGATGCCGCGAGGGCGCCAGCGTCGAGCAACCCCCCGATCAGTGCGGCTCCCATGTTGCCGCCACCCACCACGGTCAGCTCGAAGGGTGCGCCGGCGCCGTCCGTTGTCATCGCGCAAGGTTAGTGACCGTCCGGAGGCGCTTGCAGAAGTGCGCCCGGATGGGCGTGAGGAAGACCGACTCCCCCGAGCACGCCCATCCGGACACCCGGGAGTGGGCAGCGCAACGATCACCAGGGAATGGTCCCGGAATGATCCCGAGAATTGTCAGGGCGTGAAGCGACTTCGAAAGCCGATACGCAACAGTGCCTGGAAGCACTGTTCGACATCGGCATAGAGGGTGCCGAGCACGCGATCGAGTTCGTCGTGAGTCACCTGGCCGACCGGCATCTCGCCACGCAGGAAGATTGCGTCTTCGATCCCGATCGAGAAGTGCGCGCCGACGAGGCGGTCATTGCGGCGCAACAGATGCTCGTACAGCTCGGCGTCGTTCTCCTCCGGCGCCGCCATCACGTAGGTCTCGTAGCGCAACGTCCGCTGGCCGAGCGTGAGCCACACGGTGGTGAATTCCTTGTCGTCGCCACGCATGCGCACGTACCACCGAATGGCCTCGGTGTCGCGATCGACGGCAATGATCCGGTCGTTGTCGGCAGCGATCGCTGCCAGCCATGTGTCGATCCGGTGCTCGAGCTCCGCGAGTTCGCTCGGATCGTAGGCGTCGATCACTGACAGGTCACCCGCTCGCGAACGGTGAGGTCTCCGTACAGCCGCCGCAATCGGGCAGCTGCGAAGCTCCAGGTGTACCGCCGTGCCCGATCGACCGAGGCTGCGCTCATCGATGCGCGCATGGCGTCATCGCCGAGGATTTCGGACACGGCCCGTGCGTAGTCGGTGGGGTCGCGGCCGTCGATCAGTCGGCCCGTGCGGCCGTCGTCGACGAGGCTGAGCAGACCCCCGACTGCGCTGGCGACGACCGGGATTCCGCAGGCCGCCGCTTCGAGCGCAACCAACCCGAAGCTCTCACTCCGGCTCGGGGCGATCACCACATCGGCAGCGCGGTAGTACGTCGACAGGATGTGATGCGGCTGCGGCTCGACGAATCGGACGCGATCGTGCAGGCCCAACTCATCGACGAGTGCACGCGCCCGCCGAGTCTCCGTGTCACCGTCGAGCCCGCTGGCGCCGCCGACGATCACGAGTTCGGCTCGCGGATCGTCGAGTTCGTGCAGTGCACAGATGGCGACGTCGGGACCCTTGAGCGGCTGGATACGCCCGACGAACAACAGCAGCGGACGGTCGAGATCGAAACCCAGCGCCCGACGCGCACCAGCGCGATCACCGGGCGCAAAGAAGGCATGCTCGACGCCGGGGGCGATGATCTCGAGCCGCGCCTCGGGATTTCCGTAGTGGAGTCGGAACTGGTCCTCCTCCTCGATGCAACTCACACAGATGGCATCGGCACAGCGCACGATCTGCGCCTCGGCGAGATCACGCTGCATCGACTCGGGATCGCCGCCGGCAGCCTTGACCCGAGCGAGCGTGTGGAACGTCGAGACGAACGGCACGTCGAGCTCGTGCTTCAGGGAATGCCCAACGACGCCGCTCAGCCAGTAGTTGCCGTGGATGACGTCGGGGCGCTCGTTGCGTGCAAACCAGTCGAGCATGCCGCGCCCGAACTCGTCGGTCACCTCCGACAACGCCTCCTTCGGCAGATGGTGCGGACCCGCTTCGATGTGCACCACACGATGGCCGGGCTCGACGAGCACCTCGCGCGGCAGGCCGTCACGATCGGCGCGAGTGAACGTGGTGCACTCGACACCAGCCTGGGCCAATGCCGACACCAGCTCACGCACGTACACGTTCATACCGCCGCTGTCACCTGAGCCCGGCTGCAGGAGCGGGGAGGTGTGGAGGGAGATGACTGCGACGCGCTGCACCAGGGGTCAAACCCTAACCATGGGTGATCTCATCCCGCTCAGGCGGAAAATCTTCCCCGAGAGCTCAGCTGTCGGCGAGGAGTGCGTCGACGTCGGCCCCGCCGTCGCGGTATCGCCGCACCAGCTCGGCACTGAGCGCGTCGAGACGATCGAAACGCTCACGGCGGTCTGACGACATTCGCGTCTCGAAGTCGGAGATCGATGCGGTCAATGCGGCGAGCTCGGCATCGTCGAGCGACTTGAGATGGCCGAGACCACCCTGCGCGCAGACCTCGTCGAGTTCGAGCGCCAGCGGATGATCGCTGAGATCCTCAGTGGGCCGAGGCGGTCGCGCCGGGCCACCGGTCAGGTGCTGCGAGAGCACCGTACGCAAGTCGTCGGTCGGGTCGGCGTCGGACTCGTCCGCGCGGCGACGTGCTTCTGACTTCACGAGGTCGAGGCGAGCCTGGGCCACCCGGCGGGCATACGACACGGCATCGTCTTCGTGCTGCAGCTGCTGACGAAGCCCTCGCAGCTCGGACAGGGTGAGCTCCGCGGGATCGGGTGTGTCGATGATGGTCACGTACTTCCTCCGGACACGGGTGGCAGAACCGCCACCTCGTCTGATGGGCCGATCGGCGTGTCGGCCCGGGCGTCGTCGCCGTTCACCCAGATACTGCAGGTCTTCAACACAACGCCAAATCGAGGCCCGTACCGCTGTTCGGCAGCAGTGAGCACCTCGCTCACCGTGGCGCCGTCGAACTCGTCGGTGCCGGTTCCCGCGGCCTCGCGTGCCGAGGCAAACAGACGCATGGTTGGCACGGTGACCAATCTACAAGTGTCCAGGCTCCCGTCCAGGGTTCCAACGAACGTCCCGGTCACGCCGGGACACCACCGGGCATGACGCCTGCAATCATGCCGATGGCCGCCACGGTCAGCGTGGCGCCGAGCGCGAGTCGCCGCGTGGACGTCTCCTCCAACCGGCGAGTTGCGCCGTAGTAGCCCAACACGGGTTGCGTCAGCGATCGCAATGCAATGAAGCCCCATCCGACGAGCCAGGCCGCCCCCGCCATCACCATGACCCGTTCGCCGTGTGCCATGGCACCGAGGCCGTGCGTCCACCGGTCGCTGAGACCCCGGAGCGACACCACCAGGTTGAGTGCCACCATCGTCGCCAGCGTCGAGGTCCACCGGATCGGCAGACCCGTGCGCGACGTACCGTCGCCGAACCCCGCTCCAACCGACGCCATCGACCATGTCAGGCGGGCACCGGGGCGGATCAGGCCGTCGGACAGGAGGAAGTGGCCGAGGGTGAGCGCAAGTTGCGATGCCACGAGGAGAGCCAGGATCTCGAACGGAGGTACCTCGAACGGTGACTTGCCGGAGAACAACACCACGACGACCATGATGACGCACAGCATCCGCCGCATCCCCTCGACTGCGACCATCGACCAGGCGATCTGTCGGAGCGAGGGTCGGTCGGCACCGAGGAGTGAGGCCGGGCGCAGCGATGTCATGGCGTGGCGCGCCCACGCCACCTCACCGGTGTCGTCGGCGCCGACCTTCGATCGAACGTCGTGGCCACCGGGGACGCCGAGCGCAACCGCCATGGTCTCGGGGAGGGCAACGTCACCGCAACGTGATGCGCGTCGCTGTGCACTTGTCGCACTGGTCGCCGGAGCGTGCCAGAGCGCAAGGGAGATGGCCGCCGCGACTGCGAATGCAACGACCTCGAGGACGAGCACAGCGAACCCGACGATGCCGTTCATCGGCGACGACACGCGCCATCCAAGCCAACTGAACCAGGCGACCATGGCCGCGACGACGAGCAGTCGCCCAGTCCACCTCACCGCCATCGTCACTGTTGCACCGTCTCTCGCCATCCCAACCGCGCCATGCGATCGATGTTGCGTCTTCATCGGCTCGGCCGACCGCAACCTTGAGACCCCGTCGGGGCAGATAGCCTGCGGCCTCTGTGGGAACCGAGAAACGTGAACGTCAGAAGGCCAACCGTGCGCAAAAGCAGCAGCAGTTGCAGCAGGAGGCCAGCCGCCGTAAGACCTTCCGATTGATCGCCATCGGTGTCGGGGCAGTCGCTGCGGTGTTCCTGTTTGCCTGGATTGCGAGCAACTTCGTCGGCGACGACGACCCCGCTCCCGCTCCGACCGACACCATCGTCACGACGCCGCCCATCGAGGTCACCCCGCCAATCGACACGACCCCGGCCGCCACGACCCCGCCCACCGGAACGCAGGGCTGACGTGACCGCTCGCCGAACGCTCATCGCCGTGCTTGGCGTTGTCGGCCTGTTCGCTGCCGGTTGCGGGAGCGACGACAGCTCAACCGATGTGTCGACGAGCAACGAAGTACCGCCAAGCGACGAGGCCGCCACGACATCGACCGAGTGTCCGCCGGTGGAGGGCGCCGAGACACAGACCCAACAGTTCGACGCCCCTCCGCCGGACTGCTTGACACCCGGCGCCACCTACGAGGCGATCGTCACGACCAACAAGGGCGAGTTCACGATCGTGCTCGACCCCGAGTCGGCCCCGGCCGCCACCAACAACTTCGTGTTCCTGGCGCGCAACCAGTACTTCGACGACACGCCGTGCCACCGGATCATCCCGAACTTCGTGGTGCAGTGCGGCGACCCGACCGGCACGGGTACTGGCGGGCCGGGCTACACCATCGTCGACGAACCACCGCCACCCAACCAGTATCAGGTCGGCTCGATCGCCATGGCCAAGACCATCGAGCCGAACAGCGCCGGGAGCCAGTTCTTCATCATCACCGGACCCGATGGCGCGGCACTCCCACCCGAGTACGCGCTGTTCGGCCAGGTGACCGACGGACTCGATTCGACCGTGCCGGCGATGGCTGCTGCCGGCACCCCCGGCGAGGGAATCCCGTCGGAACCGGTCGACATTCAGTCGATCCGCATCGTCGAATCCTGACCGCCCGTCACACGGTGCCGGGTCAAACGTGACGTTTGCCGCCGCGCATCACGCGTCATCAGGTGTCGAGCTGCTCATCGCTGGTCAGTTCGTCGACGTCGTCGATGGCAATCGTCATCTGACGGCGCGATGCGCGGCTGAGCGCGTGGGCTCCGACCGGCGATGAGAGCAACTGCAGCACAACGACAAGGGCCAACGTCGTCGACGCAACCAGGGTGCCGATCTGGATCGCGGCGCCAATCGCCACGAGGGTGAGTCCGAGCGTCGGCGCCTTGGCTGCCGCGTGCATGCGTGAGAGCAGGTCACCGAATCGCACCACCCCGATCCCGCCGATCATCACCAGCGCCGATCCGACCACCAGCAACACCTCGGCGAACGTATCCATCAGCTCCCCCTGCGCTCGATGAACCGGGACAACACCGTCGTACCGACAAATCCGACAAACACCGCAACGAGCACGGTCTCGATGATGATGACACCGCTGCTCGATCGAGCCGCAGCAACGATGATGCCGACCACGAGCACCGACAGCAGCCCATCGAGGCCGACCACCCGGTCGGGCAGACTCGGGCCCCGCAGCAGCCGGAAGACGAATCCGGCCGCACCGATCGACAACATGATCAGAGCAATGATGTTCATGTCGCAACCCCTGCGCGCGTCGCCACGATCGTCTCGAGGTCGATCCGCTGCTGCTTGGTTCCGAACGCCCTCACGACCAGACGCTCGAGTCGCAGCACGTCGGCACGAACCGTCTCGACGTCGTCGAACGCAAGTACATGGACGTAGATCACCGGAGGGGTTCCATCATCGCCGGCGTGAACGTCGACCGTCAGGGTCCCTGGCGTCAGTGTGACCGCGTTGGCAACCACCGTGACGATGCCATCGGAAGCGACATGCATCGCAACGGCGACGATCGCGGTGCGAGCGTGCGGACGCGGACTGATGACGATCCAGGCCACCTGCAGATTCGACTTCACCAGTTGCACTGCGAAGTAGCCGACGAACACGAGCGCCGCCAGCGGATGGAACGCCGCGAGCTGCATCCCGCGCACGTCGGCAGGCCGGCCGATCCACACGACGAACAGCGCCACGGCAACACCGGCCGCGAGGCTCGCCAATCCGAAGTCGCCCCAGAGAAACGCCCAGACGAGCGTCAGCCAAATGATGAGGGCGGGGAGCCGCACGGGGGTCGTCACTTGCCATCACCTCCCAACACGGTCTCGATGTACTGCTGCGGTGCGAGCAGATCAGCGGCGGTGCGCTCCGCGTAGTTGTAGAGCGGGCCGGCGAACACCATGAGCGCCACCGACAGCGCGACGACCGCCGACGCCGACGCCGTCATGAGGCGTGGCACTCGGCTCTGATCCGATGCCATCCACTCGACGATCGCCGGGTCGTCCGGTTCACCCCAGAACACGTTCGACCAGATCCGCACCATCACGTACACCGTCAGCAGGCTGACGAGCAGAGCGACGCCGACGATCAACCAATTGTGCGACTCGATGCCGGCGCCGACCAGCGCGAACTTGCCGACGAACCCCGAGAACGGCGGCAAACCCGCGATGCTCAACGCCGGCAGCGCGAAGAGCACGGCGATCATCGGCGCGCTGTGTACCAGGCCGCCGACCTTCGACAGCCGGTCGGATCCCGAGCGCCGCACAACCAGCCCCGCAACGAGGAACAGCGCGGTCTTCACGATGATGTGGTGCACCACATAGAAGACGGCGCCGGCCACACCGGCCAGGGTGAACAATGCGAGGCCGAAAATCATGTAGCCGATGTGGCTGATGATGTGGAATGACAGCATCCGCCGCAAGTCGTCCTGGGCGAGCGCTCCGAGTACGCCGACGATCATCGTGAGGCCCGCAAGCACGAGCAGCAGGGTTCCCTGACGGGCGTCGGGTGGGAACATCAATGTCTGCGTTCGGATGATCGCGTAGACCCCGACCTTCGTGAGGAGCCCGGCGAAGACCGCGGTGATCGCTCCAGAGGCCGTGGGATAACTGTCGGGCAGCCAGAAGAACAGCGGGAACAGACCGGCCTTGATACCGAACACGAGGATCAGGAGCAACGAAAATCCGGTGGCAACGCCAGACGGCAGCTCGGGCATCCGCTCGGCCAGTTGCGCCATGTTCACCGTGCCGGTGGCGGAGTAGATGACTGCCAACGCCGTGATGAAGAACACCGATGCGACGAGGCTGATGACCACGTACGACATTCCCGCACGGACCTGGTCGGCGCGCCCACCGAGCGTGAGCAGGACGTAGCTCGCGACCAACATCATCTCGAACGCGACGAAAAGGTTGAAGAGGTCACCGGTGATGAAACTGGCCGAGACGCCGGCAGCGAGCACGAGGTAGACCGGGTTGAACGCGGCGTAACGCGACTCCTCGGCCTGCTGTCCAATGGCGTACACCATGACGGCCAGCAACATCAGCGACGACACCACCAGCATCACCGCCGACAGCCGGTCGACCGCAAGCGTGATGCCGAGCGGCACCGGCCAGCCACCGGCCTGCATCACGACCATGTCGTCGTCGTCGACGCGTACGAACAGGATGATCGCCACGACCATGTTGCACGTGAGCGCCGACAGGCTCACGATCCGCTGCACCCACCGCACGGGCGCGGCGATTACGCAGAGCGCCGCACCGAGCAGCGGCACGATGACCGGCAGCGCAACGAGTGCGTTCACCGCCGACCCTCCTCGGCTGCCTGGTCGCGCTCCGCTCGTTCCTCTTCCGCCACAGCCTTGTCGGGGCCACGGCGACGGGCGATGAAACGATCCTCGACGTCGTCTTCCACCACATCGTCGTGGGTGATTCGCCAACTGCGGTAGCCGAGTGCGAGCAGGAACGCCGTGACACCGAACGTGATCACGATCGAGGTGAGCACGAGTGCCTGCGGCAGCGGGTCGCTGAACTCCGATGGGTCGGCCGTCCCGATGATCGGTGACACTCCGCCGCCACCGCCCGAGGTCAACAGCAGGATGTTCGAGCCGTGCCCGACGAGGCCGACCCCGATCAGGATCCGCGAGAGCCGGCGCTGCAGCAGCATCCACGTGCCGGTCGCGAAGAGGAACGCCGCCGCGAAGGCGAGCAACACGCTCATGGCCTCGACCGCGTCCTTGGCGCATCCTCGCCGAACGCCTCGAACGCCATCAGGATCAGCCCGATGACGACGAGGTCGACGCCGATGTCGAATGAGAGCGCACTCGTCACCTTCACCGAGTCGAACACGGGGAGATGGAACGTGGCGTCGGCGTGCTCGAGGATCGATCCACCGAGCACAAGCGGGATGAATGCTGTCAGCGCCGAGATCAGGAGCCCACAACCCAAGAACAGGTGCGGTGGGAGCCGGAAGGTCGATCGAACGGCCTCCGCTCCACCTGACACGTACCGCAGCGCCAGTGCTCCGCCGACGACGAGGCCACCCACGAAGCCGCCTCCGGGACGGTTGTGGCCGGCGACGAGGAAGTACAGACCGAGGACCAGGATCGAGGGGTACAACACCTTCATCGAGGTGTCGAGCAGCATCATCCGTCGGCTCAGGCCGTGCGCCGGCGGTGGGCTGTCACTCATCGCGATGCCTCCCGGAGGGCCGGCTCGTCACCCGCATCGAGAATCTCCTCGAACACGGGGGCGTCGTCGTCATCGGCGCGCCGACGTCCGGGCCGGGCCAGGCTGACGGCGCCGACTGCGGCAACCAGCAGCACCGTGATTTCACCCATGGTGTCCCACCCGCGGAAGTCGACGAGGATCACGTTGACCACGTTGGCGCCCTTGCCCTTCGGGAGCGACTGCTCGACCATCACCTCTGACATCGACGGTTCGTCGACGCTGGAGCGGGCGTTGCTCGCCGACAGGGCGAAGATGAAAATGGCCACACCGACAGCGGCGGCGACCGCGATCCGCACCGGCGCCGCGAACGACGGCGCCTGATATCGCCACGACCGCGGCAAGAACCGCAGCACGAGAACGAACAACACGGTACTGAGTGTCTCGATCGAGAGCTGAGTGAGCGCGAGATCGGGCGCTCCGAGGGCCACGTACAGCCCGGCCATCGCATAGCCGACGGCGCCCAGCATGAGTGCGGCGGCGATGCGATGCCGGATGATCGACGCGCCGAGGGCTGCAGCGACCATCACCGCGACGAGCACCACGTGCACCGGATCCTCGGCCCACTGGGGCAACGTCCCGATGTCGGTGGCGAAGGCTGTCGCCGGCACGACCGTGACGGTCAGGATGATGACACCGATATAGATCGGCAGCGACCCACTCTGCACGGTGCCGGTGACCCGATTGGCGGTCAGCGAGATGCCGCGCAGCACGCCAAGGTAACCCTGCTCACCGGTGGCGATCGGGCTGATGACGTCGCCGACCCGACGCTGCACACCGGCAACCTGGTTTCGCAACACCGTCAGCAGCACGCCACACACGATGATCACGACGGAGAGCCCGAGTGCAGGGTTGAACCCCGCGAACAGGTGGAGGGCCTTGGGTTCAGTGCCGGGGTACAGCGCCGAGGTCGCACCCTGAACGAGATCGTCGAGCAATCCCGGAACGACGCCGAGTAGCACCGTCACGGCGGCGAGGACGACCGATGGCCCAACGAAAAAGGCTCCTGGAGCTGGGGCAGAACGCGAGATGTCCGGTCGATCAGGATCGCCGAAAGCTCCGAAGATGCCGAGCACGAAACGCGCCGAGTAGGCGAACGTGAGGATCGATGCAAGAACGATCACCACCAGCACGGCGGTCGCCCCGGCGAAGTCGCCGTGTTCGAGGTAGCCGTCGAGCGCCATCTCCTTCGCGATGAAGCCGAACAGCAGCGGGATCCCAGCCATTGATGCAGCGCTCACGACCGCAACCACCTGCACGAGCCGCCACGAAGAGCCGAAGCCGTGCAGTTCGGTGATCTCACGCGTGCCGGTCTGGTGATCGACCATGCCGACCACCATGAACAGCGCCGCCTTGAACGCCGCGTGGGCCAGTATCAGCACCAGTCCGGCTTCGGCGATGTGGTACTCGCCGACGCCCAGCAACAGCATCATGAAGCCGAGTTGGCTGACCGTGCCGTACGCAAGCAGCAGCTTCAGATCGGTTTGTCGCAGCGCACGTAACCCGCCAATCACCATCGTCAACGCCCCGATCACCATCAGCACGAGACGCCAGTTGCCCGTTGTCGCGAACATCGGCGCCATGCGGGCAACGAGGTAGACGCCGGCCTTGACCATCGTCGCTGAGTGCAGGTATGCGCTCACCGGCGTGGGTGCCACCATCGCCGCGGGAAGCCAGCTACTGAACGGTAACTGGGCTGACTTCGTGAACGCCCCGATGAGGACGAGGATGATCCCGACGTTGACGGCGCCACCACTCGGCGGATCGGCGAGCAGCTCCGACATCCGGTAGGTGCCGGCCGCTTGGCCGATGATGATCAGGCCGGCGAGGAGCACGAGGCCGCCGGCGCCGGTGATGAAGATGGCTTGCATCGACGCTGCTCGGGCACGTGGGTTGCTGTCGTCGTTGCCGATCAGCAGGTACGACGTGATCGAGGTCAGCTCCCAGAAGATGAACAGTGCAATCAGCTGGTCTGACAGGACCACGCCGAGCATCGATCCGGCGAACAGCACGAGCACACCGGCGAGTCGCGCCAGCCCCGGCTTGTCGTGGCTGAAATAGCCGAGCGAGTACACGCAGATCAGCAGGCCGATGCCGGAGATGACCGCCACCATCAGCATGGCGAAGGCGTCGAGTCGCAGATCGATGTTGATCCCCAGTTGCGGGATCCACGCGAACGACTCGGTGACGGGTTCGCCGTCGAGCACGCCTGACGCCTTCGACGCTGCCCACAGCAGTGTTGCCAACGGTGCACTCGCGGCCAGAAGGAACGCCCGCCGACCGAGTGTGCGGCCCGTCGCAACGATGCCGATCCCGACGACGAGGTGGAGGATGAGGAGGAAGAACATTGGAGCGATGTCGAGCGAGGTCCAGCGAACTCGCGGATCACGTGACGTTAGGTCGCACTGCAACGGGAGAGTGGAATGGCCCCGACCGGCCTCACTTTGGCGTTGTTACCGGTCGGTAGCTAACTTTCATTCATGGGAAACATCCGCACCGTCGGGGTCATCGGGTCGGGGATAATGGGATCCGGGCTCGCCGAAGTGGCTTCACGCGCCGAGTTCGAGGTCATCGTGAGATCACGCACGCAGGCGGGCGCCGATGCCGTGCTCCACAGCATCGATGCCGGCCTCACCAAGCAGGTGGCCCGCGAGCGTCTGACCGAAGAGGACAAGATGGCGATTCTCGGGCGCATCACGGTGACCGACGATCTGCACCAGTTACACGATTGTGATCTCGTCATCGAGAGCGTCGTCGAAGACATGGAGGTCAAACGCGATCTGTTCGAAAAGCTCGACCGCATCGTCAAGCCCGAGGCAATCATCGCCACCAACACCTCAACGCTCGCCGTGGTCGAACTCGCAATGGTGACCGAGCGCCCGGACAAGGTCTGCGGCATCCACTTCTTCAACCCGGCGCCGATGATGAAGCTCGTCGAGGTCATCCGCCCGCTCACCGCATCCGACGAAACGATTGCTGCGGCCGTCGAGTTCGCCACCACCTGCGGCAAGGACGCCGTCCAGGTGCAGGATCGTGCCGGGTTCATCGTCAACGCGTTGCTCTTCCCGTACCTCAACAATGCAATCCGCATGTGGGAGCAGGGCACAGCATCGATGGACGACATCGACACCGCGATGATGGGCGGCTGCAACTTCCCGATGGGTCCGTTCGCACTGCTCGACCTCGTCGGCCTCGACACGTCGCTGGCGATTCTCGACGCGCTCTACGACGAGTTCCGTGATCCGAACTACGCGGCTGCTCCGGTCCTGCGCCGGATGGTCGCTGCGGGCCAGCTCGGCCGCAAGACCAAACACGGCTTCCGCTCCTACTGAACCGGTCGAGCGATGAGTTTCGGCGCGCACGGGTCGCGCCGAAACTCACCGGAGGCAGCGGTTGGGGCCAAACTGAACCGGTGAGGCACGCGATCGATCCGCCGGCATCGCGCTACACGATGCCCGACCCGAGCGAGATCGAGCCCGGCGAGGACCTTGTTGCGGTTGGCGCCGATCTCGAACCGGGCACCCTGCTGGCCGCGTACCGGGCGGGGCTGTTCCCGATGCCGGTCGACCCGCGCCGACGACGGTCGAAGATGGCGTGGTTCTCGCCGGACCCTCGCGGGATCATCCCAATCGACGGGCTGCACGTGAGCCGATCTCTGCGCAAGAGCATGCGCCACTTCGACGTGCGGATGAACACCCGTTTCACCGACGTCGTGTGGGCCTGTGGCGATCCGAGTCGGCCCGCTCGTTGGATCACCAGACCGATGGTCGAGGCCTACACCGAGCTGTTTCGGCTCGGGTGGGGCCACTCCGTTGAGGTGTTCCTCGACGACGAGTTGGTCGGTGGGCTCTACGGCCTGCGCATCGAACGGTTCTTCGCCGGCGAGGCGATGTTCCACACCGCGACCGATGCGTCGAAGACCGCGCTTGTCGCCCTGGTGGATTGGTTGAACGACACCGGCGCCGAACTGCTCGATGTCCAGTGGGTCACCGATCATCTCGCCACCCTCGGCGCAGTTGCGATTCCGCGCGCCGACTACCTCGACCGCCTCCACGCCGCCACCGCGCTCCCTCTCCCGCCCCACCCCCACCACAACCACCACCGAAATTCGGAGCCGGGATAGCGCTCAACGCCAGGTTCGCTCCGAATTTCGGAGTTCGGGGGGAGAATGCAAGGAGCGGGTGGTCCGCCACCACCCGCTCCGAGAGCATCGCCGGCCGAATCCGCCATTCGGCCGGCGGGGGTTCCCGCCAAAGGGAAACCTCGCCGGAGCCGGATCGACCAAGGGGGAGGAGGTGATCCGGACCGGTTGTCGTCCCGAGGGACGTTCAGTTCTTCGGACACCCGCTGCGCTGACTTGAGTACTTCTTCCTCGAGGCACAACACTGCAACCATGACGCGCGCGAAAGACCGACCGTGGATGATGCGGACCTACTCGGGGCACTCGAGCGCCGAGGCATCCAACGAGCTCTATCGGACCAACCTGGCCAAGGGCCAGACCGGCCTGTCGATCGCGTTCGACCTGCCCACGCAGACCGGCTACGACCCTGACTCGGCAATGTCGAAGGGCGAGGTCGGCAAGGTCGGTGTCCCCGTCGCCCACCTCGGACACATGCGCGCCCTGCTCGATCAGATCCCACCCGGGCAGATGAACACCTCGATGACGATCAATGCCACGGCGGCCTGGGTGCTCGCTCTGTACGTCGCCAATGCGGACGAACAGGGTGTCGACGCATCCGAACTCCGTGGCACCACGCAGAACGACATCGTCAAGGAGTACCTCTCGCGTGGCACCTACATCTTCCCGCCCGGGCCATCGCGGCGGCTGATCGTCGACATGGTGGCCTGGTGTGCGCAGTACGCACCGTTGTGGAACCCGATGAACGTGTGCTCGTATCACCTCCAAGAGGCGGGAGCGACGCCTGAGCAGGAGATCGCCTATTCGATGGCCACGGCGATAGGTGTGCTCGATGCCGTGCGCGACTCGGGCCAGGTTTCAGCCGAGCAGTTCAGCCAGGTGTTCGGTTCGATCTCGTTCTTCGTGAATGCCGGCATCCGATTCGTCGAGGAGGTCTGCAAGCTGCGCGCGATGACCGACATGTGGGAGCAGATCGGCCGTGAGCGCTACGGGGTCACCGACGACAAGGCGTTGCGGTTCCGCTACGGCGTGCAGGTCAACTCACTCGGGTTGACCGAGGCGCAGCCGGAGAACAACGTGCAGCGCATCGTGCTGGAGATGCTCGCCGTCACACTGTCGAAGCGGGCCCGAGCTCGCTCAGTTCAGTTGCCGGCATGGAACGAAGCGCTCGGCCTCCCGCGTCCGTGGGACCAACAGTGGTCGTTACGGATGCAGCAGGTGCTGGCGTTCGAGACCGATCTGTTGGAGTACGGCGACATCTTCGACGGGTCTACGGTGATCGAGGGTCGCACCGCCGAGCTGCGCGCCGCTGCGCAGGCCGAACTCGACGAAGTGTTGGAGATGGGCGGTGCCTTCGAAGCCGTGGAGACCTTGAAGTCACGGCTCGTCACGTCGATGGCCGCCCGCACACGGCGGATCGAGTCGGGCGAGCAGATCGTGGTGGGTGTCAACGAGTTCGTCGAAGCGGCCGAGTCGCCGCTCGGCGGCGACGGTGCGATCCTCAAGGTCGACCCGGCGATCGAACAACGCCTGGCAGCCGAGATCACCGAGTGGCGAAGGGCCCGCGATCAGGCCGCGGTCGACTCAGCACTCGACGATCTCCGGCGAGCCGCCGAGTCGGGCGACAACGTGATGCCGCCGTCGATTGCCCTGGCGAAGGCGGGGGGAACCAGCGGTGAGTGGGGCGATGTGATGCGTTCGGTGTTCGGTGAGTACCGGGCGCCCACCGGCGTGAGCGGCGCCACAGGGTCCGCCCAGGGACTCGGCGAGGTCGTCGAGTTCGTCAAGTCGATGGTGGGCGGGCCGCCGAAGTTCCTCGTCGCGAAGCCGGGCCTCGACGGCCACTCCAACGGCGCCGAGCAGATCGCCGTTGCTGCGCGCGACTCGGGCATGGAGGTCGTGTACTCCGGAATCCGCTCAACACCCGAACAGATCGCGGCCTCGGCGCGTGACGAAGACCCCGACGTGATCGGATTGTCGATCCTGTCGGGCTCGCACCTTGACCTCGTTCCCGACGTTCTCGAACATCTGAAGGCGATGGGTGTCGACGCGCCGGTCGTCGTGGGCGGAATCATCCCCGAGGACGACCGGCCGCGCCTCGCTGCGATGGGCATCGCCGCTGTCTACACCCCCAAGGACTTCCAGCTCGCCAAGATCATGCGTGACGTCGCCGATCTCGCCGTCGCCCACCGCGCCCCCTGACACGTCGCGCCCCGCCCTTGCCGCGTGCCTCCCCGCTCTGCGTCAGCCACCGGGTTTGTGTGAGCAATCATCACGACCCCGAACGTTCTCGCTCACACAAACCGCAGCGACGTGGCCCGGCGCTGCGTCACGTTTGACCCGGCACCGTGTGACGGTTCAGGCGGCGGCGGGCTGTTGGTGTTCGCGCTCGATCCATGCGTCGAGGACTGGGCTCGACTCGAAGCTCGTGATGAGCGCGTACCGCGGTGCATCGCCGTTGTGGACCACGACGTGCCAGAGGCGCTGGGTGTCGACGACGAACCGGGAACCGCGATGCAACGGCACACGGGTTTCGGTCGACGGGTCGGGCAGGCCGTCGGGCCCGTTGTCCATCAGCAGCATGTAACTGGTCGGGTTGTCGGTGAGTTCGATCCACGACCGCACGACCCACCCCTCGGCGTTGGGGTTGAACCGGTTGTTGTCGTCACGATGCAGCGAGCGAATTGCCGTTTCGCGGTCCTGCGGTTCGAGCTTGATGATGCGCACGCGGCCGAAGTTGGCGCCGACATCGTTCACGTAGTTGCGGATCGTCGGCGCAATCTCAGCGTTCGAGGTCCACAGTGCGTCCTTGTCGGTCTTGCCCTTGTCCCAGAACCCGCGGCAGTCGAGCTCACCATCGGCAGATGCCAACGGCGCGAAGTTGGTATCGCCGCCTGACTTCCAGTCCATGTATTCGAGCGACGTGAACTCGGACTCGGGAATCTCGTACGGAAGATCTCGCAGGGCGACGAAGCCGGTGTCGGCGAGCACGTCGAGGCGCTGGTGGGGCGTGTCGAGCGGGATCGCCACGCTCCAGTGGTCGAGAGTGGGCCAGAAACTCATGGCTCTGAGTCTACGAAGCGAGTGGTCTGTCGCCAGGGCACTCCGACACCTGTCACCGCTGAAATTCTCCTCCGGGTGCGCCGTGAGCGCGCACGGCCAGGAGAATTTCGGGGCGTCGTGTCGGCCACCGGGCAATCAGGGTGCAGAGGTACTTGCGGCCGGTTCGGGCAATTCGGCGATCACGACGATCCCGGACGGGATCTCGAGTGTCTGGCCCGCCTCGATGGCATCCGGGCTCACCAGCTTGTTGAGATCGACGATCGACTGGACGGTCACCTCGAAGCCGGCAGCGATCTTGCCGAGCGTGTCGCCCTGGTTCACGGTGTAGAAGCGCTGTCCGGCTGGGATCGTCGTGCTCGTGGTCGTCGTGGACGCAATGGTGGTGATGATCGGCGGGAGCCGCTCTTGGGCTGCCGGATCGGTGGTGCCACACGCCGAAGCGCCGATCACGAGCGCGCCGAGCAGCAACGCAGTGCCGGGGTCCCCAGGTCGCTTCATGGGCGGCATGCTACGCGCGCAGCGATGGCGGCGACACGCGGTCGTCGGCGTACCCTCGGGCCGGTGACGACCGCCGACTTCGACAACCGTTCCGCCGAACACCCGGTTCCAGGCGCCGAACATCCCGCCCGGGAGTACCGCGTCGACGTCAACGGCCTCCAGATTGCCGTCCACGAGTGGGGCGCTGCGGACGACCCCCCGCTGGTACTGGTCCACGGCGGTTTCGACTTCGCCCGTACCTACGACATCTTCGCCCCGAAGCTGGCCGCCGGCGGTTGGCGGGTGGTCAGCTGGGATCAGCGAGGCCACGGCGACAGTGAACATCCCGAGTTGTACTCGTGGGATGCCGACATGCGCGACGCCCTCACCGTGTTCGATCACGTGAGCCCCGGCCGCCCGATGCCCGTGATCGGCCACTCGAAGGGCGGCGCGCTGATGACCCAGTTGGCCGACGCGCAGCCGTTCCGGTTCACGCATCTCGTCAACATGGACGGCATCCCCTACAACCGACGGATCCCCGATGTCGCCGAGCACGAGCGCACCAAGATGGTGGCTACGGAGATCGCCGGTTGGCTCGACCATCGTCGCTCCACCGCGACGGCGCAGCGCAAGCCGGGCACGATCGACGAATTGGCGACGCGACGCGGCCGGATGAACCCGCGACTGGATTTCGACTGGTTGCGCCGTCTCGTCACCGTGGGCGGCTTCGAGTCCGCCGACGGGTGGCGGTGGAAGATCGACCCGTCGATGCGCTTCGGCGGGTTCGGACCGTGGCGTCCTGAATGGACGCTCATGCGGCTGCCGGGGCTCCCGATGCCGTTTCTCGGCATCCTCGGTCGGGAGATGGAGGAGATGGGCTGGGGCACGCCGCCCGAGAAGGTGCTGCCGTATCTACCGCTCGACGGGCGCTGTGAGATCCTCGACGACGTCGGCCACTTCGTGCACATCGAGCAACCCGACCTCGTGAGTGCAATCGTCCTCGACTTCATCGGAACGCCGTCATGACCCGCCGGGTGCAACCGCTCGGCGAGGTCACGATGCTCCGCCACGGCAAGGTCGATCTCACCCTCCACCATCTACGCGGTGAGTTGGCCGGCGGCGGACGACCACTGCTCATGCTGCACGGCCTGGGTGAGGCATCGTTGACCACCGTGCCGACGTGGGCAGACGGGTGGCCAGGTGAAATCGCGGCACTGGACTTCACGGGCCATGGGGGCTCGACGATCCCGCGGGGTGGCGGCTACACCGCGGAGCTGTTGCTCGGCGACGCCGACGCGGCGCTCGGCGCACTCACAGAGGGCGATCCCGCTCGCTCGATCACCGTCGTCGGACGCGGGCTCGGCGCGTACATCGCACTCCAGCTCGCCGGCGCCCGAGCCGCCCAGGTGCACGGGGCGATCCTGGTCGACGGTCCCGGTCTCGCCGGTGGGCCGACGGGCCCGACCTCACAGAGTTTCTTCTCGTTGCCGTCGAGTTCGAGTACGCCGGATCCGTACGCGCTCGTCGAGTTGGGTCGCGACCTGCGACCTCCCGACTACGCCGCACTGTTCGTTCGTTTGGCGCTCGCCGGGTCGAAGCTGGAGGAGCCGATTGCCGTCTCGAGTGTGTTCCGTCCCGAATGGCTCGAAGCGGTCGTGAAGGAACACGGTGTGCTCGACGTGGCCCTCGCCGAAGCCCTCGCCACCTACGCCACCGCGTGACCACGACCCGGTAGCGTGAGAGTGTGACGGTGGCAACGTTTGCAGTGATCGTGGTGGTGTCGTTCCTGCTCATGGAACCCATCACCGCGGCGACGCACCGGTGGGTGATGCACGGCATCGGCGAGTGGTTCCACCGCAGCCATCATCGGCCCGGCCGCAAGCCTCGTTGGGAACGCAACGATTGGTTCCCGGTGTTCTTCGCTGCGATCGTGCTGTTCGGGCTGTGGCTCGGGTTCAACCGCAACGGGTTCGCCGCGCTCATTCCGATGGCGATCGGCGTGACGCTCTACGGGGCGGCGTATGCGCTGGTGCACGACGGCTACATCCATCGCCGGATCGATCCGTTCGGTGACCGCAGCAATGCCTACCTCGATCACGTTGCCGCCTCGCATCGGATCCACCATCTCTACAACGGTGCGCCGTACGGGATGCTGGCACCGGTTGTCCCGACCGAACTCCGCAAGAAGGCCGCTCGAACCGAGCGCGATCCCTTCGCCGACCTCGAACCAGCTGGTGGATTGCGGTAGGGCGGCTGCTAGATTCAGGACGCTCTCAACGAGACAAGGCCATTGCCTTCAGGCCCCCATCGTCTAGTGGCCTAGGACACCACCCTTTCAAGGTGGCGGCACGGGTTCGAATCCCGTTGGGGGTGCGGCGCGCAAGCGTCAGAAGTAGTCGAATACATATCTGGTCCCGTGGTGAAGTCTGGAGTTCACGCCGGCCTGTCAAGCCGGAGGTCGCGGGTTCAAGTCCCGTCGGGACCGCAGCAGGGCGCCACTCGTCATCGCAAGATGGCGAGTGGCTTTTCTGTGAA
>JANPCI010000414.1:0-8681 GCA_031430875.1 Actinomycetes bacterium
GGTCGTCTTCGATGCGGGCGGCATCGTGTTGTGGTCGTGACGGGTCCACGACGAGATCTTCATCCGCACCCCCTTTTCGACGGCATCGTCGCCGAGGTACGCACCCCACGGCCAACAGGCGATCGACACGTCGACCGAACACGGCAAGGTGTTGAGGCCCATCTCGCCGTATCCGTAGTAGGCAATGGGCCGGATGTAGCAGGAGTCGAGCCCGGTCGATGCGACTGTCTGCTTGGTCGCGGCGACCAACTCATCGACCGTGTAGGGAATCTCCATGCCCATGATCTGCGCCGAACTGAACAGGCGCTCGATGTGCTCGGTGAGACGGAACACGGCCGGACCCTGATCGGTCTCATAGGCCCGTATGCCCTCGAACACGCCGGTGCCGTAGTGCAGCGTGTGGGTGAGCACGTGAACCTGGGCCTTGTCCCAGTCGACGAGCTCGCCGTTCATCCAGATCTTCGGGGTCGGTGTGATGGGCATGTCGTCAGTGTCTCACGAGAGCTGCGATGGCGTCACCGACGTCGGTGGTGCTGCCGGTGACAGGTTCAGCGCACGCGGCGCGGATCCGATCGGCTGCGGCAACCTCGCCGAGGAAGTCGAGCATCAGCGCTGCGCTGAGGATGGCCGCAGTGGGGTTGGCCGTTGCGGTGCCGACGATGTCGGGCGCGGAACCATGAACCGGCTCGAACATCGACGGGCCCGTCCGAGCCGGGTTGAGATTGGCCGACGAGGCGAGGCCGATACCGCCCGACACGGCGCCGCCGAGGTCGGTGAGGATGTCACCGAACAGGTTGTCGGTGACGACCACGTCGTAGCGGTGCGGATCCTGCACGAAGTAGATACAGGCCGCATCGACATGGTTGTAGGCAGTGGTGACGTCGGCGTACTCGGCGGCGACCTCGTTGAACGTGCGCTCCCACAGGTCACCCGAGAACGTGAGGACATTGGTCTTGTGGACGAGTGTGAGGTGCTTGCGCGGACGGCCGGCCGCCAAATCGAACGCGTAGCGAACGCAGCGCTCGACGCCATGGCGTGTGTTGACCGATCCCTGAGTCGCCACTTCGAGCGAAGTGCCCCGACGCAGCACACCGCCTTCGCCGACGTACGGGCCCTCGGTGTTCTCACGGATCACCACGAAGTCGTGGGGCGTGTCGCCACCGGGCGCAGTACCGACGAATGGCCGTTGATTGATGTAGAGGTCGAGCTCGAAGCGCATCTTCAAGAGCAGGCCCCGCTCGATCACCCCCGGAGGAACCTCGGGCGTTCCGACGGCACCCAGCAGGATGCAGTCGAACGTACGCAGCTCGTCGAGCACCCCGTCGGAGAGGATCTCGCCGTCGCGCAGGTACCGCGACCCGCCGAGATCGAAGTCGGTCGTGGCGATGTCGACTCCTGCTGCTCGAACCACCTTGATGGCCTCGGCGGTGACTTCGGGGCCGATGCCGTCGCCACCGATCACTGCGATGTTGTGCGTCATGGGCGGCGAGCCTACGGCCGCAACAGGTTCGGATCACAGGGCGGGTCCGGCGAGGCACACGGGCGTGCCGGTATCCTCCGATCAGCATGGCCGAAGTCCAGTTGTCCCCCGCCGCGTATGAACGCCTCAAGGCTGAGTTCGACGATCTGACCACGCGCGGCCGGATCGAGGTGGCCAACAAGATCGAGCGTGCCCGCGAAGAGGGCGACCTCAAGGAAAACGCCGGGTATCACGCCGCCAAGGACGAGCAGGGCCACATGGAGGGCCGTATCCGTCAGCTGGAGCATCTCCTGGAGAATGCTCAGATCGTCGAGAGTTCGATGATCTACACCGTGGTGTACGCGGGCGACTCCGAAAGCGACGCCGAGCGATACCTCATCGGCAACATGGAAGAGCAGGTCGACGGAGCCGACGTCATCAGTCGAACGTCGCCGCTCGGCAAGGTCCTCGACGGCGCCGAAGCTGGTGCGACCATCACCTACGAAGCACCCAACGGTGCGCTCACCATCACGGTGCTGCGTGTCGAGCAAGCCTGAGGTCGACGCGGTGAGTCAGGGCATCCTGACACCCAAGCTGCCCGCGGGTCGGTTCGTCGACCTCGGCGAACGCGGCACGATCATCGTACGTGACTTCGGCGGACGGCCGGGAGCGCCCGTCATCGTCCTGCTCCACGGTTGGACGGCGACCGCCGACCTCAATTGGTTCAAGAGCTACGACGCGCTCGGCGAGGAATTCCGCGTGATTGCATTCGACCATCGCGGACACGGCACCGGTGTACGAACCAAGCAACCGTTCCGACTGGAGGACTGCGCCGACGACGTCGCCGACGTCGCCACAGCACTGGGTGTCGACACGTTCATCCCGGTCGGCTACTCGATGGGCGGCCCGATCGCCCAGCTCGTGTGGAAGCAACACCCAGAGCGCGTCACAGGGCTCGTGCTGTGCGCAACTGCTCCATACTTCGCGGCCCGCCGCAACGAGCGCAGGATGCTGCTCGGCCTGACCGGCCTTGCGGCGATGGCTCGCCTCGCCCCCGAGGGAGCCAAGATTTGGTTGACCGAGCAGCTGTACCTCCAGCGCAAGACGATGCAGTGGGATCCATGGGCGATCCAGCAGGCGGCCACCCATGACTGGCGGATGGTGCTCGAGGCCGGCAGTGCGCTCGGCAAGTTCTCATCGACCGACTGGCTGGCCGACGTCGACGTGCCCGTGTCGAACGTACTGACGATGCGCGACCAGGTGATCCCGCTGCGACGCCAGGTGAAGTTGTTCGAGATGATCCCCGACGCCGAGGCCTTTCGTGTCGACGGCATGCACGATGCCGCGATCGCCAACGCTGACCGGTTCGTGCCGTCGGTGATCAGGGCGATCGAGTCGGTGGTGCGGCGATCGTGACCTACCCGGCATCTCGGCGCTGGATCCTGGCCATCGGCGCCGCCGGTTCGGTCGGTGCTCTGGCGGCGATCGCTGCTCGACGCCGCAGCAATGCCGGCCACGCCGTGCATCGCTCGCGCCTCGGGCGGAATACGCGCCTGGCACGGATGGGTGCCAGGGTCGGTACCACCTACGCCACCACGGCGGCCCGCAAGACGTTTGCGTCGGCCGAGCGTCGCGAGGAGTTGGACCGCCACCGCGAGTTGCGTTCGGCCCAGCAGGTCGCCGACGAACTCGGCCAGATGAAGGGAGCGATGATGAAGCTCGGCCAGATGGCCAGCTATCTCGACGACGGCTTGCCGGAGCCGCTGCGCCTCGCCCTGTCGCAATTGCAGTCGAACGCGCCACCGATGTCGATCGAGCTGTCGATCGCCACGATCGAACGTGAACTCGGCCGCCCGGTCGACGAGCTGTTCGTCGAGTTCGATCCCGACCCCATTGCGGCAGCATCGATCGGCCAGGTGCATCGAGCGTTGATCCGAGACGCTGCCGGCGTGGAGCGCGCGGTGGCGGTGAAGGTCCAGTACCCCGGTGTCGCCGAGGCGATCGTGTCCGACCTCCGCAACGCGGACCTGCTCGGGACCTTGCTCCGCCAAGGGTTCGGAGGGCTCGACCCGGCGGAGATGGTCGATGAGATCAAGCTGCGGATCGCCGAGGAAACCGATTACGAACTCGAGGCTCGAAACCAGCAGCTTTTCGCGGAGTACTACCGCGACCATCCGTTCATCAAGATCCCCGAGGTGGTGCCCGAGCTCTCGACGCGCTGCGTACTGACCACCGAACTGGTCGAGGGGTTCACCTGGGCCGAGTTGATGCAGCGTGACCAGGCCGTTCGCGACCACGCCGGCGAGGTCATCTTCCGGTTCGTGTTCCGCAGCCTGTATCGGATGGGAGCGTTCAACGGCGATCCACATCCGGGCAACTATCTGTTCCACGACGACGGCACGGTCACGTTCCTCGACTTCGGGCTCGTCAAGCACTTCACAGCCGAGGAGATGTCGACGTTCGGGTCGATGGTGAAGGCAGCGGCCGTCGATCACGACCCTGTCGAGTTCCGTTCGATCCTCGAGGGCGCCGGGATGTTGCAGACCGGCGCGCCGGTGTCGACCGAAGCGGTCGGCGAGTACTTCTCGCACTTCTACGACACCGTGCGGACCGACGCCGTGATGACCTGGACGCGCGAGTACGCCAACTCGATCGTCCGACACACGTTCGATCGCTCGAGTCCCATCAGCCAGTACGCAACGGTGCCACGGGCGTTCGTCTTAATCCAGCGGATCAATCTGGGGCTGTACGCGCTGCTCGGCCAACTCGGCGCAACGGGCAACTACCGGCGGATCGCCGCCGAGCTGTGGCCGTTCGTCGACGGCGATCCCTCCACCGACCTCGGCCGCGCCGAAGCCACCTGGCTCGCCACCCACCCCCACCCCTGACCATTCCCAGCGCACCCCAATCCCGAAATTCGGAGCCGTCGGTGCGCTAAGCGCAATGTTCGCTCCGAATTTCGGAGTTGGGTAAGGGTTCATCTGGCTGACGTGGGGGTGACGTTCTTCGCAAGTAGCGTCGCTCCGATGCGCCGGACCCTTCCCGTACTCCTGACCGCCATCTTGCTGCTCGCCGCGTGCGGAAGCGATGGCGATTCAGCCACCGATGGGAGCAGCCCCGATTCAGCCACCGATGGGAGCAGCCCCGAGTCGACCACCGATTCGAGCGAGCCTGCCACGCCGGCGACCAACCCTGACAAGCCCGAGGTCGAGATCCCCGACGAGATCCCGACAAAGCTCGAGGTGACGGTCATCGAGGAGGGCAGCGGCCCAGAGGCCCAAGCGGGCGACACCGTGGTCGTCGACTACGTCGGCGTTCGCAGCCGCGACGGTGTCGAGTTCGACAACAGCTACGACCGATTCGAGCCGTTCCCGGTGGTGCTCGGCCAGGGCAGCGTGATCAAGGGCTGGGACGAGGGGCTCGTCGGCGCCCAGGCCGGCTCGAAGATTCGCATCGACATCCCGAGTGACCTCGCGTACGGCGCCCAGGCTCGCGACGACATCATCGGCGAGAACGAAGCGTTGACCTTCCTCATCGAAGTCCGCGCCGTCATCCAGCCACCGGATCCAGCCGAGGCCCCCACCGACCCTGGTGTGGAGGCTTCGACCGGTGTCGAGGGCCTGGAAGTCGTCGACACGACGGAAGGCACAGGCGCTGAACTCGAAGTGGGCCAGACCGCAATCATCCGGTACGCCCTGTTCCGCGGGGACAACAACGTCTTCCTCGTGAGCAACTGGGACCAACCGCTCACCCCACTTCCAATCGTCGAAGGCACATTCCCGGTGCTCCTGGAGGGCCTGCCGGGCATGAAGGTCGGAGGCCGTCGAGTCCTCACCTTCCCACCCCAATACCCAGAGTTCGGGTTTGGCCCTGAGGGCAGCCCGACCGATGGCCTGCCGGCGGAGACAGACGTCATCATGCTCGTCGACCTCCTCGCCGTCTACGGCACGCCCGACGAGTGACGCTGCACGACCTCAGGCGGGCTGGAGATCGAGGCCGAGGTCGAGGGTCCGCGCCGAGTGGGTCAGTTCGCCCACGGCGATGAAGTCGACGCCCGTCGCCGCCACAGCGCGGGCCGATTCGAGCGTCAGCCCACCGCTTGCCTCGAGCCGCACGGCGACGTTCAGTTCGTTACGAACCGCCACGGCCTCACGCATCTGATCGGGCGTGAAGTTGTCGATCAACACTTCGTCGGCTCCCGCAGCAATCGCCTCGCGTAACCCGTCGAGCGAGTCGACTTCGATCTCGACCGCAATGCCGGCCTCGCGGTCACGCACCCGCTGGTAGGCCTCGGTGATGCCGCCGGCAGCGACGATGTGATTGTCCTTGACGAGCGCCATGTCAGACAGTCCCATCCGGTGGTTGACGCCGCCGCCGCAACGGACCGCGTACTTCTCCAGCGAGCGGAGACCCGGGGTCGTCTTGCGGGTGTCGCGTACCACCGCGGACGTGCCCTCGAGCGCATCGGCCCAGCGTCGGGTCGACGTCGCCACGCCCGAGAGATGGCACAGCAGGTTCAGAGCCGTGCGCTCGGCCGTCAGTAACAATCTCGTCGGCGCAGTCACCTCGGCGACCTTCGTCCCCGGTTGCACCACAGTGCCGTCGGAAACCAGGCGCGTGAAGTCGCTGGCCTCATCGCCGCACACGGTTTCGATCACCGCAGCAACGACAGCGAGTCCCGCGATCACACCAGATTGGCGTGCCCCGAACGTGGCCGTGCTGCGGTGATCGAGGTCGATGGTGGCGACCGAGGTGACATCGACCCCACCCATCAGATCTTCGTTGATCGCATTGCGGACGATGCCGGCGATGGCATCAGGATCGAGGCCGCCCCCGATCAGTTCACTGCGAGTCGCCTCCGACAACGGATGGAACACGAACATGCGCCGAGTGTACGAGCCCCAGGTGTAACGCTCAGGCGGTGATGGTGATCTGGTCACCGGGGCGCACAGTTCCGCCGGTGAGCACCGAGGCGTACCAGCGGGCCCAGCCTGGGCGCCCGAGGTGGTCGATGCGGTTCCAGTTGCGATCGACGAAGGAGTCGCCGATCTTGTGGCACGGCGCTGCCGGGCTGCTCGTTCGCAGGCGGACGTCACCGATCTCGATCGTCAGACCCCCGCGCATGCGCGACCAGTCGACGCCCGAGATCGTCACGTTCTCTCCGGCGTCTCCGGCCGCGATCGGATGGCCTTCGGTCGCCAACACTCCGAGCAGATCCGAGCTGTACAGACAGAGCACCTGCCACGGGCGCCCATGGTTGCGTCGGTTGTTCTGCCCATCGCCCTCGATGCCTCCCGGGCCGACGACCGCCCCGGTGATCGGGAGCTTTGGCACGCCGCCCGACGATGCCTGAAGGGAATCGACCAAGCCCACCATCGGCTCGAACGGTTCGAGCAAGCGTCGGGTCGCCGCCAGTTCATCGAGACGATGCATCACTCTGTGTGTCGCCACGACCGGATCGTCATCGATGTCGAGCGGCAGGTCGTCGATGCTCGCAGGCGACCCCGCCACGACGTAGTCGATCAGGTCACCGGTGTGAGCCAGTGTGCGTTCCAGATCGTCGTCACTCCACCGGGAGGCGTCGAATCCGCACACCTCACACCTCAGCGTTGCGGTCACGTCGACGAATCGTAGGCGGTCGTTCGGTCGGGCCGGCGGGAGTGCCCGGAATTTACGTGAGCGCCGATCGCCACAGTCGACGTTGTCGCTCACACAAATCAGCGTGCCCGAGGTGGTCGCGCAGGCGAATTCCGGGAGTCGGTCAGACGTGGAGCCGATCATCGACAATCAGTGCACCCGATGCGTCGAGCGTGACATCGAGATGGCGCAGCCACTCTGCACGGGGCTCCGGGTAGTCGGAGC
Source organism: Actinomycetes bacterium (assembly GCA_031430875.1). GTDB lineage: Bacteria > Actinomycetota > Acidimicrobiia > Acidimicrobiales > Ilumatobacteraceae > Sva-07. Next base: position 7,322 of record JANPCI010000414.1, read on the forward strand.
GACGGTGACAGCCCCGACTCTCCAGTCGGGTGCGCGCCGCAGCAACAACCGCAGCGGCGACCGTCAGGATGTTCGTGCCCTCCCACGTGCGGCGCGACGGCTCGATGAACACGTCGTCGATATCGCCGGTCCGCCTCGCCGACCGCATCCCCCTCGCGATCGATCCGAGTGCCCCCGTTGCTGACGCCAACGACATCTCGTCACGCAACACGCCCACGTGACGTGACATCACGGCGCGTACCTCGCGCAGCCGGGCAGGGTCGAGCAACTGGTGGTCCAACGGGTCGTCGACCTCGAGGTCGATCGGCACACGATCAGGGAGTTCCCATGCGAGATCACGACCGACCCACGTGCCTGCCACGATCGACTCGGTGAGGCTGTTCGACGCAAGGCGATTCGCGCCATGCACACCGGTCGCCGATACCTCACCCACCGCGTACAACCCGCGCAAGGAGGTGCGACCGTCGAGGCCGGCCCGGATGCCGCCGCACGCGTAGTGCGCCGCCGGCGCCACGGGAATCCGATCGACCGCAGGATCGAGCCCGATGTCCCGGCACGCCTCGGTGATCGACGGGAACCGTTCGTGGAAGTGCGCGCCCATGTGCGTCGCGTCGAGGAACACGTGGTCGTCGATGCCGCCCGGCGCCTCGGCCATCCGCCGGCTGATGGCGGCAGCCACTACATCACGGGGTGCAAGGTCTTCGAGCGGGTGCACACCCACCATCACTCGCTCGCCCGCACCGTCGAACAGGATCGCACCTTCTCCGCGCACCGCCTCCGACACCAGTGCTTGCTGGCCGAGCGCATCGGGCCCACGCCACATCACGGTCGGATGGAACTGTACGAACTCGACATCTGTCACCGGGAGTCCCGCCCGAAGCGCCATCGCCACGCCATCGCCGGTCACTGCCGGTGGGTTCGACGTGGAAGCAAACACCTGTCCGTACCCGCCGGAGGCAATCACGATGGCGCGCGCCGTGACGATCCCGACGGAGACGAGCACGCCATGTTCGTCGGTCTTGCCGATGCGCACTCCGACGACTTGGCGCTCGCCATCGGCGGCAGTCCCGAGCACGAGATCGAGCGCAAACGCGTGACCGAGCACTTCGACGCCCGCACCGATCGCCGATTCGTCGAGCGTGCGCTGCACTTCGGCTCCGGAGCGGTCGCCGCCCGCGTGCACGATGCGGTTGTGGCTGTGGCCACCCTCGCGGGTCAACGCAATATCGGTGCCGCCCTGTTCGGGATCGAACGCCGCGCCGAGGCGCATCAGGTATCGGATCGACTTCGGCGCCTCGGTCACCAGCTCGCGCACGACATCCTCGTCGCACAGGCCCGCTCCTGCTTCGAGGGTGTCACG
>JANPCI010000415.1:0-1981 GCA_031430875.1 Actinomycetes bacterium
CGTGGCCTCTACCGTGGCTGTGCGATCCCCGGCTGCAGCGTCGGCTACGAGCGTTGCAAACTTCATCACATCATCTGGTGGCGTCACGGCGGGACAACCGATCTCGACAATTTGATCCCGGTCTGCTCGAAACATCACAGCCGAATCCACAACGACGGCTGGGTCATCGAACTCGGACCCAACCGTCAGCTCACCCTGCGGCTCCCCGACGGCACCATCCACAACACCGGACCACCCAACCGACGCACCGCCGCCTGAGCGGCGGGTCAGACCCTGCGCCTCAACCGGCGTCGCAGTCAGAAATCGGTGATCCCGAGCCAGAGCGGAACGTCGGCGATCGAGGCGAGTTCGGTGATGTCTTCGTCATGGTGGTCGACGCGTTCGAGGTCCCACGTGATGTGGTACGGCACGTGCACCGCGTGGCCACCGATCGCCATCACCGGCAGGACGTCGCTACGGACTGAGTTGCCGACCATGCAGAAGCGCTCCGGCGCCACGTCGAGCCGGCGCAGGATCTTGAGGTAGGTATCGGGATCCTTCTCCAGCACGATCTCGATGTCGGCGAAGTGATGTTCGATACCGGAGGTAGTCACCTTGCGCGTCTGATGCACGAGATCACCCTTGGTGATCAAGACGACGCGTGTGTGCGGTGACACCGCGGCGAGCACCTCGGGCACGTGCGCCAGGAGATGCACCGGTTCGGTGAGCATCGCGCGCCCGAGATCGACGAGTTCGCCGACGACCGAACTGGGCACGGCGCCCTCGGTGACCTCGATCGCCGAACGGACCATCGAGAGCGTGAATGCCTTGACGCCATAGCCGGTGATCGACAGATCGGCCTTCTCGGTGGCCCGGAGTGCTGCGTCGAGGTCGAGGCCGGTCGGCACGTACGGTCCAACAAGTTCCACGAAGCGCTGTTCAGCGTGGAAGAACGAGTCCTCGCTGCGCCACAGCGTGTCGTCGGCATCGAATGCGACGACGTCGAACGCGTCGATACGCCGGCCGGGACTGCTCACCGGTGAATGGCGTTCAGGTAGTTGTAGACCGTGATGCGACTGACGCCCATCGCATCGGCGACGTCTTCAACGGCTCGCCGCAGGATGAATGCACCACGCTCGTCGAGCAGCCGCACGGCACGCTGTTTGTCCTCACGCGACAGCATCGGCAGCCGCCCGCCAAGTTCGGCTTCAACCGCGTCGATCAACCGATCGAGCGCACCATGCAGCGGCGGCATGCGCACCCCGGCGATCGCGCGACCCTCCCAGACCAGCGGAACGTCGCTCGCCTCCATGTCGCCAACCGCCACGAACGACGCCCCGACGGCGTCGACCACCGGCTTCACAGCGCGGATGAGCGGGTGCACCACGGGCCGCGCGGATGCCTGTTCGCTCACTCCGATACCGCGTTCGGAATCGGGAACGCGGGCGGTGCGGTTGGCATCTCGCGGGCCACGTGCACGCTCACATGGGTGGCGCCGTGCGCGAGCGCAGCATCCGACACTGCCGCGACGAGCGCGCCGACGCTCTCGACCGGAACGGTGCACGAGGATCCGAACGGGCCGATCTCAACGTCGACGTCGTACTCGCGAGCCGCGTCGATCCCCGCCGTCACATGAGGGCCGGGTCGGCCCTCGACGAACGGCTCGATGGTGAACTCGACGAATGCCACGTCGACCAGCGTAGAGCGTCGGTGTCGGCGCCCGTCAGACGCCGGCACCCATGATGCGCCGCAGCTCCTCCGACCTCGCGACACAGTCACGACCGGCAAGGCCGAACGCGTCGTTGAGTTTGTTGAGCGCCTGCTTGAAGCTGCCATTCCAATCCTCAACAAACCGCTCCCTCGCCGGGCCCTGCCAGGTGGTGCCGTTGAGCACGCCGTCGACGGTCGACATCAGCTGTGCGATGGTGTCGATCTGGCGGGTCAGGGTGGTGCCCAGAGTCGTCAGCTGCTCGGGGTTCGCTCCGTACATCGTCATGTTGGT
>JANPCI010000416.1:0-1826 GCA_031430875.1 Actinomycetes bacterium
CCCAAGTGGTTCATCGGGAGAAACTGGACGCCATCGCGTTCGAGGAATGTCCCGATGACCAGCCCTGCTGGATCGGCAGCGACGTCATCACGCAGCGCCAGCGTCAACGGTGCCGACGGGTGATCCTGGAGATGGAGGCCAATCCCTGGCGTGTCGAACCCTGAACGCAACAGCAGCGCCGGTGTCCGGATGGCACCAGCCGAGAGGACGACTCGCTCGGCCGGAATTTCCTCGCCGGTCGACAACACGACCCCAACTGCGCGGCGACCGTCAAGCACCACACGTTCAACGGTCGAGTCGGCTCGAATCGCGAGATTCGCCCGCAGCCGTGCGGGCCACAGGTATGCCTCAGCCGACGTGATCCTGCGACCGTCACGCCGGGTCAGCGGAACGCGTCGTGCGTTGCGGTTGGCAGCGACCAGCGCCCGATCGATCGGTCCGAGTTCGTTCTCGAGCGCCAGTTCCTCTGGGAGCGCCATTGCCGACCAGGCTGCGTCGACATCGTCCCATCCCCACGATCGATACAGGTTCGAGTCGCCACGCAAGGCGACCATCGCGTTCACTACCGACGAACCCCCGAGACCCCGTCCCCGCCGATACGGTCGCGCTGCGGCTGCGGCGGTTCGTGTGGCCAGAACCTCAACGTCGTTTCGGCTGGGCAGATCAGCCGCGCCGAAGAAGTTGTCGGCGTCGATTTCCTCAGGCACTGCCCCCGCCACGAGATCAGGGCCAGCCTCCACCAACACGACGTGACGATCGGGATCTTCCGACAGCCGGGCGGCGACCACACAACCCGCAGTTCCGCCACCCACGACGACCCACGCCTCAGCCACCTCAGGAGACTACGAGACACCTGACGGTGGCACTCAAGAGTTTGGCCGCGCCGGCCGATGACATGATCATCATGCAGGACACCACGGAACTCCAGGCGCCGTCTGCCGGAATCCCCGGGGTAAACGGCTATCCGCCGCCACCACCGGTGCCTCCACCATGCCTACGACCGCCGAATCAGATCGATCAGGGCGCTCCGCTGCTCCCTCACATAGCCCCGGCCGTGCCTCGACCGCCGGTCGCTCCCGAAGCAAACCCCTTTGCGATGTCGATGAACCAGTGGTCGCCGACGGCGAAACCGGCGAAGGTCACGCGACGCGGCGCGGGGCGCCGGAAGGTCAGCTGGTTGATCGTGCTCGCAGCGATCGGCGGCATCGCCTACGCCGGCTTCACCTACGGATCCGATCTGATGAAGCTCACCAATGGCGACGAGTCCGTCGACGAGCCGGCCGTTGCGCTCGAGTTTCCGACGCCCACCGTGGCCATGGCCCCGATCAGAACTGCAACGTTCCTGGTCGAACGTCCGGATGCTCTGAAGGGTCCGCAGAAGTTCGAGGTGACAACCGACTTCGAGACCGGGGTCTCACGGGTGATCATCGAGCGCACCGACACCCCCAACCTCGAGATACTCACGCTCTGGGACACGGCCTTCATCCGGCGCGTCGATGAACCCACTTGGTACCGGCTCGACCGCGGACAGTTCCCGGTCGACTCGGAATTCGGCATCAGCCGATGGATCCGTTCTCTCGACCAGATCCTCCCGCCGCCGCTCAGAGACGGTGCCGTCATCGTTCGGGCAACCGAGTCATCAGTTGGCACCGAAGCGACCACGCGACTGCTCGTGTCGATCGACCCTGCCGCAATCACGCTGGCCACCGCCGTGCCGCCGACTCCCCCGCCGCCTGCGGACGGGACCCTCGCACCGCCACCTCCTGCGCCCATTGCCACGCTGTCACCCGGCGTCATCCTGCAACCCGGTGCCGACAAGGTCGAGA
>JANPCI010000417.1:0-1848 GCA_031430875.1 Actinomycetes bacterium
CGTGGAGGGCCGGCCGTACACCGGTCAACCGGCGCGCGTCGAGGTGGGCGACATCGTCGTTGTCGGTGGCCAGGACGACGCGGTCCGGGCGATCTCCGCCGAGGGCACCGAGCTGTGGTCCCAGCCGGGGATCTGGGCCTACGACGACGTCTGGGCGATCGACGACGGCGCCGTGTTCGCCTCCGAACGAGACCCCTCACGGTTGGTGGCCTACGAGGTCGACAGCGGCGATGTGCGGTGGTCCCACCAGGGTGATCCGTACCGGGAGGGATTGTGGCCGTTCTACGCCGTCGATGGCCGGCTGTACACCCTGTGGTCCAACCTGCAGGTCCGCGCGACGGCGGACGGGGAGTTGCTGTGGCGCACCGACTACCCCGCTGGGGAGATGGAGGCCGCTGGTCTGCAGATGACCGGCGTCGACACCGACGGCACGAGCGTGTTCGTGTCGTTCGCGACGGAGGCCTCCGGCGGCGACTGAGGAACCGCGTCCTGTGGCCCGTTCGCGGCGGTCACGACGATGGAGGGAGGGTGAACTCGCATCGGGCGTCGGACGCGCGGGTCAGCCGACGATCGAGGGTGACGAGCGGAGCCTCGAGGCGCTCGGCGAGAGCGAGGTACCACGCGTCGTACGGCGAGACCGAGTGGCGAAGCGCCCAGACTCGTGACGCGAAGGGTTCGAATGGGTGGAGCTCGACGTCGAGGTCGACCAGATCCTGGTGGGTGAGTTCAGCCTGCTCGGGCGTGAGGGCGTCTCGACGTTCGGCGCTTCGTAGGGCGCTGGTCACCTCGACCGGCATGAGATGTGGCGCGACGAGGTCCGCTCCGTCGATCAGGTCGTTCGCCCACGTTGTCACGGCGTCGCTGCTGTTCGTCAGCAGCACCATGACGAACGAGGCGTCGACGACGAGGGTGGCGGTCACCTGCGCTCGGCGCGGTGGGCGTCGAGCACTTCCAGGATCTGTTCTGTGGTCAACCCCTCACCGGTCTGGCGAACACGAGCCTGGGCCCGGGTGACGATGGCGAGATTGTCGGGGCGTTCGGCCATTCGGATCAGTTCGGCTCGGAGGTATTGCTGAAGCGACCGGCCCGATGCCGCGGCTCGCTCCGCCAGCTGGTCTCGGGTCTCGTTCGGGACGTCTCGAATCGTGATCGCCGGCATGCATGCATTTTGCAGCTGTTTCTGGTCGTTCGCAAGTGTCCGGGCGCGTCGGACGATCATGGCTGCGTGGCGGCGAAGCAGAGCGCCGCGAAGATCAACTGGTGCACTTGTACGCCGTGGCGCCGACTCGACCGTTCGAGCTCGTTGAACATCTCCATCGGGATGTCGGCGCTCACTCGCATCAGGCCCTTGGGGACGGGGCCGCAGAGCGGCGTCGGCTCGTGGTTCGCATGCATGGTGTTCTCCTCGGTGATCGAGATGACGGAGGAGGGAGTCGGCTCGCGCAGTATGCGCATGCCGGTGTCACAGGGTTCGCCGTCTGAGCCAGTCGTGACCTGAGAGTGGCGATCGCGCTGAGTGCTCAGACGGCGACGAGTGCGTTCCAGGCCTCGTCGGAGTAGGCCGTTTCGGGGAGCACCCATGCACCGACGAGCGATGTGACGACCGGCGAACTCATCGGGTCGACAGTGAACTTCTCTCGCAGGCGGACCCGTTTGGCTCTCGCATCGGGGCCGAACCCGTTGATCAGGTAGCTGCCCGCGCTCGCGTACCGCAGGCGGCGCATCCGCTCGCGCCGCTCGTCGCCGTACGCCGCGAAGGCCGGCATCGACCAGTCGTCGGTGGCGGTGATCGCGTCGGTGATCTGGTGGGCGTCGCGGAAGGTGACCGACATGCCCTGTCCGATGATC
>JANPCI010000418.1:0-6875 GCA_031430875.1 Actinomycetes bacterium
ACAGGACATGCTCTACGCCGCGGGCGGGGACCGCGTCGCCATCTACGACCTCGAGCGGGAGGACGGAACAGCTGTCTACGTGCACTCCAAGGCGTGCATCGTCGACGACGTGTGGATGTCCATCGGATCGGACAACCTCAATCGGCGGTCCTGGACCCACGACTCCGAGCTGTCCTGCGCCATCGTCGATTCGACCCGCGACGAACGCGAACCTCGCGATCCTTCCGGATTGGGCGACGGTGCCCGCAAGCTGGCGCGGGACACCCGTCTCCGCTTGAGCTCCGAACACACCGGTGGGGCCCTTGACCCCGACGCGATGGTCGGTGCCCACGATTGGTTCCGCGCGCTGCGCGAGAGCGCCGAAGCCCTCGACGCTTGGCATCGAACCGACCGGGACGGCCACCGCCCGTCAGGCCACCTCCGGGCCCACCAAATCGAACGGGTCCATGCCCGGCGACACGGGCTCCTCCGCTGGGTCCACTCCCACTTGCTCGACCCGGACGGTCGCCCGCCGGCCCTCAAGCGAGACGATCGATTTTGAGCGGATCGAGTGACTCCACGGGTGAAAACCCACTCACGTCAGCTCGGACGAAGCGTGGGCCGCTCGAGTCGGAAGAGCCCGACTTCGTCGCCTGGTCCGTCGTCGGTGAGCGAGTCAGCGATGTATTCGGCCGCAAGCGCGCTGTAGGTGATGCCGTTGCCGCCGAAGCCCAACGCGAACTGGCATCGCGGGTACCGGGAATGCCCGCCGATGTATGCCAGACCATCGGGTGTCTCCGCGAATGTTCCGCTCCACGAGAAGGCGACCTCGATCTCACCAACCCGCGGAAATCTCCGCGGCACTGTGGCGGCGAGCGCTCGGATCTTCGACGGCATCGCCCGCCGACGCCGAAGCGGGTCCCGGTATGTCTCATCCTTACCGCCCACGAGCAGCCGCCCGTCGTCGGTTGTGCGCCCGTAGAGATACGGGTCGTCGAGATCCCAGAACAACAACCCGTTCGGAAAGTGACGATGAAGATTGTCGATGGGCTCGGTCACGAACGCGAACGAACTGTTCAGCGCGATCGGCAGATCGGGAAGCAACGTCTCAACTTCGTAGCCGCTGGCAATCACGGCGTGCTTGGCGGTCACCGTGTGGCCACGATGGGTCTCCAAACGCACTCGACGGGGACTGAACTCGTAGCCGGTCACTTCGGTTCGGGCATGGACCGATGCACCCCATTGCGTTGCCTGGTCGAGTGCCCGGTAGCACAAGGCGTAGGGGTCGACAGATCCGCCAGCGACCGATTCGATGGCGGCGCGCCCGACGAGCCCCCACCGAACCTCGAGTTCGTCCCCCTCGAGTAGCTGCACCTCGAAGCCGGCTGCCGCCCGGGCGTCGCACTCACGTCGCAGGACATCGACGTCGCGTTGACGAATCGCCATGAACACGCTCGGGGAGCGACGAAACCCACAGTTGTGCCCGACCGTTTGGGTCGCTCGTTCTACGAGATCGATGCCGCGGCTGCACTCGCGATACGCCACGGCGGCAGCCTCGACACCGATTGCGTCCCCGAGATCGACGAGTAGTTCATCGATCTCGTACTGCAGCATCGCGGTGCTTGCTGACGTACTGCCACCGCCGGCGTCGCGTCGATCGAGCACGACCACGTCCAACCCGCGGCGAGTCAATTCGAGGGCAACGAGCGATCCGGTGATGCCCGCTCCTACGACGACGACATCGCAGGACACGTCGGCTACCAACCGTGAGTGCACGCCGAGAATGCCGTCACGCCTCGGCCAGAACGGCGTGCCGTCGTGCAGGTCCATTTGCCGACACTAGAAGCAACGCAGTCATCTCCGCTGCTCTTCATGCGCTCACGAGGCGTTGATTGGGCCAGCGCGCCGCGGGAGGTTCCGTCGAGCTTGATCCTCACCGTGAAGCGACGGCCCCGCCTCAGGGTGTTGTTGGTTCGGGGTTGCGTGGTTTGATGTCGACTCGGCGGAGGAGTTGTGCGTTGAGGGCGACGACGATGGTGGACAGGCTCATGAGGATGGCGCCGACGGCGGGAGACAGGGTGATCCCGGCCCACGCGAACGCTCCGCCGGCGAGGGGGATCGCGACGATGTTGTAACCGGCGGCCCAGGCGAGGTTTTGGATCATTTTGCGGTAGCTGGCGCGTGACAGCCGGATGACTCCGGCGACACCGCGTGGGTCGCTGGAGGCGAGCACGACGCCGGCGGATTCGATGGCGACGTCGGTGCCCGCACCGATGGCGAGGCCGACGTCGGCTCGGGCGAGGGCGGGTGCGTCGTTGACTCCGTCGCCGACCATGGCGACGGTGGTGCCTCGTTGCTGTAGGGCGATGACGGCTTTGTCTTTGTCTTCGGGGAGGACTTCGGCGAACACGTCGGTGATGCCGAGGTCGGTGCCGACGGCGTCGGCGACCTGGCGGGCGTCGCCGGTGATCATCGCCACGTTGACGCCCATGTCGCGCAGCTCGGCGACGGCTTGTCGTGCTTCGGGGCGGATCTCGTCTTCGAGCGCCAAGGCCCCGATGACGTCGGTGTCGGTGGTGAGGTAGAGCACCGCTGCGCCGCGTTGGGTCCAGCTGTCGGTGTCGGCTCGGAGCGTGTCGGGTACGACGAGGTCACGTTCGCGTAGTAGCTGCGGCCCGCCGACGGCGTAGTTCGTGCCGTCGACGTCGGCGGTGACGCCGCGCCCGGTGATCGCCCGGAACCCGGTCGCTCGTGGCACGTCATGGTCGCCGGCGGCGGCGACAATTGCGCGGGCGAGTGGATGTTCACTGTCGGCTTCGACCGCTGCTGCGATCTGCGACACACGATCAGCGTCGACGCCAGCGGTGCCGGCGACACCGGTGACGACGTGGGCGCCTTTGGTGAGGGTGCCGGTCTTGTCGAACAGGACCGTGGCGATGGAGCGCATCCGTTCCAGGGCGAGGCGGTCCTTGACGAGGATGCCGGCGTTGGCAGCGACTGCGGTCGAGATGGCAATCACGAGCGGGATCGCCAGCCCGAGCGCGTGGGGGCAGGCGATCACGAGCACGGTGATGGTGCTGGTGATCGCGGTGTCGAGGTCACCAAGGGCCCACCACGCGAAGAACGTGACGACCGCTGCTGTGACGGCGACGTAGAAGAGCAGGGCAGCGAACCGGTCAGCGAGGACCTGGGCGCGGCTCTGGCTGGCCTGGGCGTCGGCGACGAGCCGTTGGATTCCGGCCAGGGTGGTGTCGTCGCCGACAGCGTCGACTCGGACTCGGATCGAGCTGTCGGTCGACACCGTGCCGGCAACCACCCGATCGCCGGCCGCCCGGCTGACCGCCTTGGATTCACCGGTGATCATCGACTCATCGAGCTCTGCGGTGCCGTCGACGATGATGCCGTCGGCGGGGACACGGCCACCGGGTCGGACCAGGACGACGTCGCCGAGCTGCAGGTCCGCTGCGGGCACCGTACGGGTGGTGTCGCCGTCGACAAGGTCGGCTTCGTCGGGCAGCAGCGCGGCGAGGGCTGCGAGGGCGTTCTGGGCTTGGCCGATTGCTTTCATTTCCTGCCAGTGACCGAGCAGCATGATCGTCACCAGGGCTGCGAGTTCCCACCAGAACTCCAAATCCAGCCAGTCGAGGCTGGTGGCCATCGACGCCACATAGGCAACGGTGATCGCCATGGAGATCAGCAGCATCATCCCGGGTTGCCGGTTGCGGATCTCGGCGGCGCCGCCGGCGAGGAACGGCCACCCACCCCACCAGAACACGATCGAACCGAGCACCGGCCCGTACCACTCCATCAACGGCAAGTCGACGGTGTAGTTGAACCAGTCCATCACCATCTCGCTCGTGACGACCAACGGGATCGTGAGCGCCAACGTCAGCCGGAACCGCCGCCGGAACATCTCGGGGTCGTGGCCCGCATGCTTGTCGTGACCAGGGTGCTCGTGCTCGCCGTGGTGTACCGGTTGCCCGGCCCGATCGCGGTCGGGTTCCAACGCCGGATCGTGCTGAGTGTGCGTGTCGGTCACGGGAATCTTCCGCTCGTTTCTGAATGGTCGCGACGACAGGGGTCCCTGGGTGGGTGCCGTTCGCTTGGGCGACGGATGGATGGGGTGCTCAATCGGCGAACACGTCGTGGCTGAGGCCGACGAAGAACGTGTGATCGTGGCCCTTGTTCGGGTCGGCGCTGTTGTACTTGGCTTGGGCGGAGCCGTCGGGCAGATGCTCCTCGGAGTAGATGGCCCCTACCGGACAGACGTCGGGCTGGTAGCAAGCTGTGCACGAGGTGCACTCGTCGAGGTTGACGTACAAGATGGTGTCGCCGAAGATCGATATCGAATCGGCGTTCGGTAGGTGCGTCGTCTCGATGATGCCGCTACCTGCTTCATCCTCGGAGATGAGCACGTTGTTGGCTGCGTCGAATTCGTAGATGCACTGGACGGGGCACACGTCGACGCATGCCCGGTCTTTCACAGCGATACACGCTTCGGTGATGATGGCAAGGCCAGCCATGGCACGTCCTTTCACGACGAATGACTCCACGTACCCGGTCCGTGGAGTCGTCAAACCTGCGTGGCAGCCTTGTCTCGCCCTTCGTCACCGTCGTCGATCGATTGACGGGTTGGTGTCACCCATGGCGTTGCTCACGTGGGGGTTTGACAGTCGGAGCAACCGGGTATGAGCGTGTTCGACACCAACGAGACGAGGCCTGATGAGAGCTGCAATCGTGACCGAATATGGGTCGCCAATCACCGTGGTCGAGGTCGACCGACCTTCGCTGGCCCCCGACAGCGTGATGATCGAGGTGTACGCCTCATCGGTCAACCCGATCGACTCACTGATCGCGCGTGGTGTCATGAAGGAACAACTGCCGTACCAACTGCCGTGGGTCGTGGGCTACGACGTGTCCGGGGTCGTGGTCGAGTGTGGTGCCGACGTGACCGACTTCCGTGTGGCGGACGAGGTGTTCGGTCGAGCCGATTCGTTCCAGGCTGGAACGATGGCCGAGTTCGCGATGATCAAGCAGGGGGACCTCGCGATAAAGCCGACCAACGTCAGCCATCTGCAAGCTGCCGGCGTACCGCTCGCGGGCCTCACAGCGTGGCAGGCGCTCGTTGAACACGGTCACGTGCAGCGCGGCGAGAAGGTGCTCATCCATGCGGGCTCAGGGGGCGTCGGCTCGCTTGCGATACAGATCGCCAAGCACCTCGGAGCCGTTGTCGCGACCACGACGAGCGGATCGAACCTCGGCATGGTCACGGACCTGGGCGCCGACGTCGCCATTGACTACCAGACCCAACGATTCGATGAGGAGCTCTCCGACTACGACGTGGTCATCGACACGCTGGGAGGCGAGTCGTTGGAGCGATCGTTCGCCACGGTGAGGAGAGGCGGCCGAATCGTGTCGATCAAAGGAGAAGCCCCCGAGGGCTTGGCGGATGAGCGCGGCGTTCAGTTCATGGCGTTCTACATGTCGCCGAGCGGCGCCATGCTGACGACGTTGGCCGGATTGATCGAGAGTGGTGCGCTGCGCCCGATCGTTGACAGCGTGTTCCCTTTGAGCGAGGTCCAGCAGGCCTTCGACCACAGCGATGCCGGCCGCGCGCGCGGCAAGATCATCATCCAGGTCAAGTGATCGCTGCGGCGCCATCGTGGAACTCCGGGAGCGCTGCGAGAGCCCTGATGTCGTCGTTGTTGTGCACGCACTACCTCGAAGAAGCGGACCGCCTGGCCGAGCGGGTCGTGATCCTCGACGAAGGACGGGTCGTCGCCAAAGGACCATTCCCCAACAGAAGGCAGTTCATCACATGGCCAAGCAAACAACCGTCGCCGAACACGGCAACGAGCCGATTCGACCTCTACGGAGCGCAGACATGAGCATGCGAGACATCGGCCCCCGTCCTCAGGCGTTCGACCTGGAGGCCGCGACGCTTGCGAACCCGAACTACCGCACCGTGGCCTGGAGCGGCGCCTACCTTCAGGTGACCCTCATGTCGATCCCGGTGAACAGCGTGATCGGGCTGGAGAAGCACCCTGCAACAGACCAGTTCATTCGACTCGAGCGCGGGCGCGGACGAGCACAAATGGGACCAACCGAGCACGAACTCACCTTCGACGAAGAAGTGACCGACGGCTGGTGCGTCGTCGTTCCGGCCGGAAGCTGGCACAACGTGACCAACATTGGCGACGAACCCATGCAGGTGTACACCGTCTATGCGCCCCAACACCACAAGCCGGGCAAAGTTCAACAGACAAAAGTGATCGCCGACCACGACAACGACGACGAACCCGCCAACTGGTCCGTCCAACCAGACCCGGTCGCTGACCAGCATGCGTGACCCGATGTCGGAGTAGTTGGACGTCCGGCCATCGTGCACGGTGACGGGTGTCATGCAATATTCGGTCGGGAAAGCGGTTGACCTACACGCCGGAAAGCGTCCGGCACGATGGAGGATCACGATGAACATCATGGATGTCGCTCGCTCTCTAGGACTTGTCGTCTCGAACGGGACGGTGGCTGGCACGATCGACCAGCAGAGGGTGCTCGGAGCGCTCGCTGATCTCACGGAAAATGACCCGGCGCAAGCCGACCTGTACGCCGCCGCCGCCGAGCAAGTTCGAAGCGCCCGCTCCGCTGGAATGGAAACCCACGAAGCCAGCAGCTTCCATGTGCGCCCTGGCGCAGAGGCGACGACCCAGCTTCGCTACCGATCCGAGATGGCCGACCTGTTCACCGACCTCGCGATCGACGTCGGACTCCGACTCCACAATCAGGCACTCGTGGTAGCCGCCTGAGCGAATGAGCCCGGAACGGGCGTCAGCCAACAGGTGACGCCCACCGCCTCACGACGGCGTCGCAAGCCGAGCGACCCGCTCGCGTTCCGG
>JANPCI010000419.1:0-1625 GCA_031430875.1 Actinomycetes bacterium
ACCTCCAACACCATCCGGACCGCTCGCTCACGCAGCTCGTCCGGATACTTCTGCGGCCGACGCCGCGCACCACTCGTAGAAGTCATGCTCCATCCTCGTTTCCAAGGTCAGGAGCACCCGCGGATCCCAGGCCGAATCACATCGTCATCATTGCGTCGAACACCCGCTTCGCTGCGGCGCGATCGGGATCGGCCATCCCGTCCGTGATTGCCCGTGGGGTGATTTGCCATGAGAGGCCCCATTTGTCCTTGCACCAACCACATGCGCTCTCCTCGCCGCCGTTGTCGACGATGGCGTTCCAGAGCTGATCGGTCTCGGCCTGGTCATCGGTGGCGATCTGGAACGAGAACGCCTCGCTCTGCTTGAACGCCGGTCCTCCGTTGAGACCGACGCAGGGAATTCCGGCCACGGTGAACTCCACCGTCAACACGTCGGCTTCCTTGCCGCCGGGGAAGTCGCCAGGCGCTCGTAACACGGCACCGACGGAGCTGTCAGGAATGGTGGCGGCGTAGAAATTTGCCGCGTCGAGCGCGTCGCGGTCGAACCACAGGCAGACAGTGTTCTTCGGTGTCATGGGAGTCTCCTCAGGGCGTGGGATCAGGCGACTGGACGACGGCGATGTTGTTGCCGTCAGGGTCGCGCATCATGAACAGCAGAGGCGCGCCCGGGGTCTCCATCGGTTCGGGATCGAGGTCGATATCACCAATGGCGCTCAGCCGGCGGTGCTCGGCGAGTACGTCGGCTGTCTCGACGCCGATGCCACCGCCGCCGGGTGTGCCGCCCATCGGCTCGTTCAGAGCCAGGCGGGCGTGCGATCCGGGCGGGGCCACCTCGACCCACCGATACTCACCATTTGGTCCGAAGGGCGTGTCGGCCCGCAGCTCGAACCCGAGCTTGTGGGTGTAGAACGCGATGGCTGCGTCTTGGCTCGCAACCGTGAACATGACAACGCCGATGTCATCCATCTTTCAAAGCTTCCCCTCGCCCCGTAGATCCAAACCTCGACGTCAGTCAGTGTGTCGTAGGTCACCTCGACCTCAGCACTGCCGCCTCGTTGGGCGTGGTGAGTGGCGCTGACCTGGGAGTGTCTCGACACTTGCTCTTCGCAAGTCGCCGAGCCCGACGGGCGTGAGGGGCCCGTTGTCGGTGGTGCGGAGTGGGGATGGTCTGAGTGGTGGATACTGGACTGAGCAGGAGGCGAGTGTTCGTCCTCGGGACTTGTAGGCCGACGGACCACGTCGAGGCTTCGGTCCTGAACCAGTGAGGTGACTGCGATGTATTTCAAAGACCGACGCTCCGAGTCGACGTTGTCGGCCGATCCCGTTTCCGTGCTGCCGCCCGATTCGGCCAATGATCATCAAGACCACGGTGGCGATCGGTTGTATCAGGTGGTTCGCGCCGTCGTTTCACCGTTTTATCGTGTTGGTTGTCGTGTGCGAACCGAGGGTCTCGACAACGTCCCCATGGACGGACCAGTGATCCTGGCGGCGAACCACATGTCATTCTTCGACTCGGTCGTGTTGACCATGTCAGTGCCACGCCGCACAAGGTTCGTTGGCAAAGCGGAGTATCTCGAGAGTTGGACGACACGTTTGGTGTTTCCGGCACTCGGGATGATTCCGATC
>JANPCI010000420.1:0-6721 GCA_031430875.1 Actinomycetes bacterium
GAGGTCGAGGTGGTCGAGGTCGCTGAGATCCATCACCTGGAGATAGATCCGATCGGCGCCAGCGTCGGCCCAGGCACGAAGCGTCTCGACGACTTCATCGGGCGTGCCGGCGGCGCCGTTCATGCGCAGCTCGTCGGGTTCACGGCCGATTGCTGTCGCTCGGCGTTCGACCTCGGCCTGGTCTGCTCCACAGCACACGATGAGTGCGCCGGAGAATGTCATCGTGGCAGGGTCTCGGTCGATGGATTCGCAGGCGGCCCGAACGCGATCGCACTGCGCGGTGAAGAAACTGATCGGCACGAACGGCGTGTTGAACTCGGAGGCGAAGCGAGCCGCCAAGGCCGGAGTCTTCTTCGGTCCACCGCCACCGATGATGATCGGGACTGGCGATTGCACCGGCTTGGGCAGTGCCGGTGACCCAGTCACGGGATAGTGCCCGCCGGGCGACTCGAACGTCTCGCCGACGGGGGTCGACCACATCCCCGTGATGATCTCGAGCTGTTCCCCGAGCCGTTCGAACCGCTCGCCGAGCGGTGGGAACTCGATGCCGTACGCCTCGTGTTCCTCCTGGTACCAACCGGCGCCGAGCCCGAGCTCGACCCTGCCCGCCGACATGTCGTCGACCTGCGCCACCGTGATGGCGAGCGGCCCGGGCAGCCGGAACGTCGCCGATGTCACGAGCGTGCCGAGGCGAATCGTCGAGGTCTCCCTGGCGATCCCGCCAAGGGTGACCCACGCATCCGTCGGGCCGGGAAGGCCGTCGCCGCCACCCATCACGAGGTAGTGATCGCTGCGGAAGAAGGCTCCGTACCCCGCTGCCTCGGCGCGCTGGGCGACGGCGAGGAGATCGGCGTAGGTCGCTCCCTGCTGGGGTTCGGTGAAAATGCGGAGGTCGGCGAGTTGCACGCCCGCAGGCTATGTCGGCCGTTGCGCGACACTGTGCAGATGGCACCACTGCAGCAACACGGTCGAGCAGTCGACGACGTGATCAACGACCTGACGCACAAGCGGGTCAACGACGTCAAGTGGGCCGATGGCCGCACGTTCGGAATGGTCTACGACGGTGGGCCGACGGTTCACGAGGTCGCTGAGCAGGCAGCACGGCTGTACCTGCACGAGAACGCATTGAACACGCAGGCATTCCCGTCGCTGCGCGAGATTCAGGCCGACGTTGTTGGATGGACGGCGGGCCTCCTCCACGGTGACGCGGCGGTCGCCGGGTTCCTCACGAGCGGCGGCACCGAGTCGATCCTGTGCGGCGTGCTCGCCGCCCGTGAGCGCGGCCGAATCGAGCGGGGCATCACCGAGCCGGAGATGGTGGTGGCCGAATCGGCGCACGCCGCGTTCCACAAGGCGGCCCACAACTTCGGCATCACGGTGCGCAAGGCCCCGGTGAAGGCCGACTTCACTGCCGACATCGAATCGATGGCCGCGCTGTGCAACGCCAACACTGTGCTCGTTGTCGGGTCGGCACCGCAGTACCCGCAGGGGGTGCAGGACGACATCCCCGCGATCGCCGCGCTGGCGGCCTCGATCGGGGCGAACTGCCACGTCGACGCCTGCATGGGAGGGTTCGTGCTGCCGTTCGTCGAGATGCTCGGGCGCGAGGTGAAGCCGTGGGACTTCCGCGTCGACGGGGTCACGACGATCTCCGCCGACATCCACAAACTCGGCTACGCCCCCAAGGGTGTGTCGGTGATACTGCATCGCACCAAGGAGTCGCGCAAGTATCAGACGTTCGTGTTCGACGGGTGGCTCGGCGGGTTCTACGCGTCGCCCGGCATGCAGGGCACCCGGTCCGGCCTTCCCATGGCGTGTGCGTGGGCGGTGATGTCTCACCTCGGCATCGACGGCTATCTCGACCTCACCCGGCAGATGCTCGCGAACGCTGATGCATTCCGTGCCGGAGTGGCAGAGATCGATGGCATCCAGGTGCTCGGCGACAGCAGGTTCCACCTCGTCGCCATGGCTGCCGATCCGACCTTCGAACCCAACATCGACATGTTCGCTCTCGGCGACGCACTGCTGGCGAAGGGTTGGTTCCACGATCGCCAGGGCCCGCCCGACAGCCTGCATTCCACGATCAGCAACTCGAACACCGGCGTGATCGACGAGTACCTGGCCGACCTCGCCGCGTGCGTGGCTGCGGTCGTCGGCACCCGGGCCGACGACCGCAGCACGAACTACGCCACGCTCGAGTGACGAGCCGGAGTGACCGGCCGGAGTGACCGGCCGGGGTGACCGTTCCGAGGGTCGGAGACCCGGTGCTACGGTGCGCGCAGTTCCATATCCCGAGGAGAGGACACCATGAGCACCGCACCACTGCAGCAGGCCGTTTCAGTCACGAGAGGTGTGCTCGCCGCAGTCACACCCGACCAACTCGGCGCACCGACGCCGTGTGAGTCGTGGGACGTGGCCGCGCTGATCAACCACATCGTCGGCGCCCAGCACTTCTTTCTTGCTGGATTGAGCGGCACGCCGCCGACGGACCCACCGGACTTCGCTGCCGGCGACTACCTCGCCGCCTTCGACGAGGTGTCCAGTGCATGTATCGAAGCGTTCGGCGCCGACGGTGTGATGGAGCGAACCATCACACTTCCCTTCGGCCAGATGCCCGGGGCGGCCGTGATGGGTCTGGCCACGACCGACACGTTTCAGCACGGGTGGGACCTCGCCAAGGCGACCGGCCAGAGCACCGATCTGGCACCCGAGCTCGCGTCCGCGCTGCTCGACCAATCGAAGACCGCCATCTCGCATGCGTTCCGTGGCCCCGAAGGAGCCCCGTTCGGCCCGGAGCAGTCCGCCCCCGACGGCGCGCCCGCAGCCGATCAGCTCGCAGCGTTCCTCGGCCGCGAGGTCTGACCGTCACCCCACGCGGCTAACCAGCGATGAGCGAGGAGCCGGTATCCGGGCCGGTGGCTCATCGCTTTGGGTGTCAGTTGACCTGGCGGGTGGTGTCGGTCCAGAACGGTTCGCGGAGTTTGAACTTCTGGAGCTTGCCGGTGGCGGTGCGGGCAAGTTCGTCGCGGAACTCGATGCGCTTGGGGCACTTGTAGCCGGCGAGCTTCGTCCTCGTGAAGGCGATCACGTCGGCTTCGGTCAGCTCACTGCCGGGTGACGTGACGACCAACGCCGTCACGAGTTCGCCCCACTTCTCGTCGGGGATGCCGATCACGGCGACCTCGGTTATCTCCGGATGCTGGAAGATCGCATCCTCCACCTCGATCGACGACACGTTTTCGCCGCCGGTGATGATCACGTCCTTCTTGCGATCGGAGATCGTGACGTAACTGGCATCGTCGATGATGCCGCCGTCGCCGGTGTGGAAGAAACCGTCGCGTATCGCGGCGTCGGTCTGATCGGGCTGGTCCCAGTAGCCCTCCATCACCATGTTGCCGCGCGTCAGGATTTCGCCCTCTGCGTCGACGGCCATCGTGCAACCCACGACCGGCGCCCCGGCTCGGTTGAGCTTCACGGCGCGCTCGGCCGGCGACAGGCCGTCGAATTCGGCGCGGGTCCGGTTCATCGTGATGAGGGGTGTGGTCTCGGTGAGGCCGTAGATCTGGATGAACTCCCACCCCAGTTCGGTCTCGCATCGCTCGATCGTGCGCGTCGGTGGCGGAGCGCCGGCGACGACAATTCGCACCCGGTCGCGTCCGGGGATCGGACGTCCGGTGTCGGCCTCCCACGTGGCGGCTGCGTCGAGCACCATGTTGAGCACCGCGGGTGCGCCGCACATCAGGGTGACGCCGTGCGCCTCGACCCGACGGAGGATCTCCGTACCGTCGATCTTGCGGATGATGACGTGTTCGGCTCCCATGCCGGTGACGGCGTAGAGCATCCCCCATCCGTTGCAGTGGAACTGGGGCAGTGTGTGCAGGTAGACGTCGCGATCGTCGACGCCCATGTGCCAGCCGAAGATCGAGGCGTTCAGCCACAGGTTGCGGTGCGTGAGCTGCACCCCTTTCGGTCGAGCCGTGGTGCCAGAGGTGTAGTTGATCGTGGCGGTGGCGTCCTCGTCGCCCTCCCATGGTTCGGGGTCGACACCGAACTTCATCAACACGGCGTCGGCCTCCGCGCCGATGATCAGTTTGCGTTCGCACTCGACGTCGGCCATGGCGTCGGCCAGTTCGGGATCGATCAGCAGGAGGCGAGCGCCGCTGTGGGCGACGATGTACTTCACCTCCTCGGCGACGAGACGGAAGTTGATCGGCACGAGCACTCGGCCTGAGCCCGACACGCCGAACAGTGCAGTCAGCAAGCGGGCCGAGTTGTGGCTGATCATCGCGACGCGCTCGCCAACTCCGATGCCGAGTTCGTCGAGCCCGGCGGCCATCGCCCGTGCACGATCGGCCATCTCGCGGTAGGTGATCGAGTTCCACGACTCGGCCGGTTGATCCGGCTCGTCGACGATCGCCACGCGATCGGGGTAGACGAGCTCGGCCCGTCGCAGGAAGTCGTTGACCGTCAGTGCCACCTTCATGTTGCGAAACCTACGCTCCACACCCCCGAAATTCGGAGCCGGGATTGCGCACAGCGCAATGTTCGCTCCGAATTTTGGGGGTGTGGAGCGTGAGGGGACGGGAGGGGGTGGTTCACCGGGAGGCGACCAGCGGCCAGGGACGGGTGCGTTCCATGGTGAGGGCGAGGTCGAGGAGGAGCGGCTCGCTGAAGTGGCGGCCGTTGATCTGGAGGCCGATCGGGAGGCCGTCGAGCATGCCGGCGGGCACCGAGATCGCCGGATTGCCATAGATGTTCGCGGGGAAGGTGAGCCGACCGTTGTTGCCCTGGCCGCCCTCGACACCGCCGAACACGGACGGGAGCGGTCCGTCGGCGTCGAAGGCGACGTCGTGATTGGTGGCCGTGATCACGAAGTCGACACCGGTCGTCGGATCGAAGATGGTCGCCATTGCTTCGTTGACCTCCATTCGGCGCTCCTCGATGCGGGCCCTGGCGCGGGCGTCGTACTTGCCGACGGTGGAGCGCAGTGCGAACGCCATCTGCGGGGTCAGGTCGTCGGCGCAGTCGGGCCAGCGGTCACCGAGTTCGTCTGCGATCGACAGCATCCCGGAGATCGACCACGCGCCGCCCATGCTCGGCACGTGTGTGTCGACTTCATCGGTGCGGACCAAGCCGACGTCGGCGATCAGGTGTGTGGCGGCCTCTTCGAGCAGCTCCCACATCACCGGCGAGACAACTGCTTGGCCCCAGTCGGCGACCACGGCCACACGATGACCACGCAGCGACTTCAGGTGTGAGCCGAGATCGCGTTCCCATCCCTCGACCCGCGGCAGGCTGTGCGGATCACGGCCGTCATGTCCGTTGGTGACATCGAACCAGCGTGCAGTGTCCCGAACCGAACGCGACAGGCAACCCGTGGCCACGGTCATATTGCCGAGCTTGAGCATCGGCCCCCGCGGAATTCGGCCGTAGGTACCCTTCAGGCCGACGAGTCCGGTGAAGCCGGCCGGGATGCGGATTGATCCGCCGCCATCACCTCCGGTGGCGATCGGGTAGATCCCACCCGCAACTGCTGAGGCCGAGCCGCCCGAGGAGCCGCCGGGCCCGGTGCCGTGCAGCCATGGATTGTGGGTGGTGCCATGGAGCTTGGTGCGGTTGAGATTGACGCCACCGAACTCGCTCGCGGTTGTCTGCCCGGCCAGCACCACACCGCCGCGCTTCACCAACCGTTCCACCATGGTGGCGGTCGTTGTCGCGCGGCGTTCGCGCAGTGGAATTGAGGCTTCGGTGTCCGGCCATCCCTCGACGGGCGTGAGTTCCTTCACCCCGATCGGCACTCCGCCGAACGGCAGGTTCACGTCAGCGTTGGCCGCCGCCAGACGCGCTGCAGGGCGATCCTCGAAGCACACTGCATTGAGGTCGCTGGCGTCGACAGCCGCGAACACGGCATCGAGTTCCTCGGCCGGCGAACGTTCGCCCGAGCGGAACGCCTCGACCAGTCCAACTACGTCGCCTGTCCATGTCTGACTGCTCATGAGGCGGGACTGTAGGAGGCGCGTACGATCGGCGTCGTCATGGACTCACGATCATTTCTCGGCCTGGAGCCGACCCATAACCCCTTTCGCTGGAAACTGCCGGTCACCGATGGGATCTCCACGACCGGTGGCTTCCTGTTCGGTGGCTCCGGTCTGGGTGCGGCCATCTCGGCGCTCGAAGGCACGTCCGGACGTGAATGTGTGTGGGCGACAGCGCAGTATCTCTCGTACGCGAAGCCGGGCGAAGTGCTCGACATCGACGTCACGGTGGCGGTCAGCGGCCACCAGATCACCCAGGCGCGCGCTGTGTGTCACGTCGCCGACCGTGAGATCCTCACCGTCAACGCCGCGCTCGGCGACCGAGCGATCCCAGCGTCCGGGCAGTGGGAACCAATGCCGACCGGCATTCCCGGTCCCGACGAATGCCCCCAGCGCCCGCACCATTCTGACTGGTCGGGCACCATCAATGATCGGCTCGATCAGCGGCTCGTGAAGGGCCGTTCGTTCGAAGAGCTCGATGGCTCGGAACCAGGCGACGGCCAGACGCTGCTGTGGGCCCGGCTGCCCGATGTGATCGCGGGCGTCGATGCCACCACGCTGGCGATCCTTGGCGATTTCGTCCCGATGGGGATCGGCCAGGCTCTCGGTGCTCGTGCCGGCGGCAACAGTCTCGACAACACGTTGCGAGTGTGCCGGATGGTCGCAACCGAATGGGTGCTCATGGA
>JANPCI010000421.1:0-2470 GCA_031430875.1 Actinomycetes bacterium
ACCCGATCAGTACCCGTTGTTCAAGAAGACGGCGTCGTGCCAGACGTGTGGTCCGAGATACGCAATCGCCAGTGCGGCCAGCACGACGAGTGTCATCCCGATTCGTGACCCACGCCTCGCGTGGACGAGCCCGGCCAGGATCAATGTTACTGAGAGCGCACCGAAGACGAACACCACCTGGCTCATCCCGTCAAGCCATGCCTGGCACCCCGAGTGATAGGCATGGACGAACCACACGCTGCCGCACTCCACTCCGCCATGTCCCATCGTGCCCTTGGAGTGTTTGATCAACCCGAGCACCGCTGCCCCGCAGGCGAACACGACCGCGCCCAGCCAAGACCACCAAGCGAACATCGCCGGGTGAGCATGCGCGGGCTGGTCGCTCACGCGCAAAGTTTGTCGAGTCGTTCGCCGGTTGGCAAGTGCCACCTGGCCCACGACGTGCGAGGAGCGGCCGAAACGTCACAGGTCCTACGTGAGCATTCCCGAACGTTCGGTCGTCCCAACCTCCGCACGTCCCCGTCGCCCGCAGACTCGATCGCTTGACAATATATCGGTATGCGATATATAGTCCGCACCATGGATCTGCCTGAGAGTGCAACGTTCCTCCCACTTCCGCAGGCGCAGTTCCATGTCCTCGTGGCCCTCACCGATGGCGACAAGCATGGATACGCCATCATGCAGGCAGTCGAATCCTCGTCAAACGACCTGGTGCGCATGGGCCCCGCGACGCTGTACGGCACGCTCAAGCGACTGTGCGACGCGGGGTTGACCGAGGAGCTCTCACATCGACCCGAACCCGGTGACGATCAGCGGCGGCGGTACTACCGGCTCAGCGGGCTCGGGCGTGCGGTGTGTCTCGCGGAGGCCGATCGACTGGCCGATCTCGTGCAGCGCAGTCGCACCAACCTCCAGCCGAGGCCGGCATGAACATGGCCACCAACACATCGGTCTACCGGGCGCTCGTGCAGCTGTACCCCCGTCAGTTCCGTCACCACTACGCCGACGATCTCGTGCTGCACTTCGAGGACCTCATGCAACGCGACGGTGCCCGTCGCGCGTGGTATCGCACCACCATCGACTTGCTCGTCACCGTCCCTCGCTACCGAATGGAGACCATCATGAACCCACGTCAATCCACCACCGGAATCTTTCTGGTCGTCGCAGTACTCGCCCTCACCGGGCTGTTCGGCTTCTTTGCCGGCTTCGCTCCGGCTCTGCTGCTCGTAGTCGTCGCCATCGCGGTGGCAGTCGCGGAACGCGGCCGCCTCGCGTCGAGTCTTCGCGCATCGACGCCGTCTCGCCGACGACACCTCCTCGTCGCGAGTGGGCTGCTGATCGTGGCGAGTCTGGCAACGCTGTACGTGGGATTCGCTGACCTCAATCGCGATGACAACTGGGCGCCCGCCAGAGTCCTCTTCTACAACGCAATCTTCTTCACGCTGCTCATCGCGGCCCTGGTCTGCGGCATCATGGGGATTCGTTCGCCGCGCTCATCGCAGAGCGGGATTCCGACTGCGGCGTAAGGCCCACTGACGGGCGTGCGCTCAGAGGGGCTCAAGGACTTGCACCCACCCAACTACGACTGCGGCGCAAGCGGAGACGTCCGAGGGGCGCTCGATAACGCCCGGCTCGATAACCCGCTCAAGACCCACAGGGATGATGTCGGTGGCCCTCATCCACCATCCGATCGGGGTGGTTGGTGAGTGTGTCGGTTGAGTTTCCGTGATCGGTCTGACCCGATTCACCCACTGGCGCTTCGGTTGCCTGGGATATGAACTGTCGACCGATCTCGGGGACTCACCGGCACGCACGGGCCGGGTGAACGTGACCTCATAGGAGCCTGAACTCGTTCTGCGCCGGGGCCTCCTACCGCTCTTCCAATTCGTCGTATCGTTCCGCGTCGATGGTGATCCAGAATGCCTCGACGATGTCGTCGTCGAGCGCTGCGAAGATCGCGAATCGACTGACGAGGATCCCCGCACCAATGAAGACTGTGATGTCGGGATCGTCCGTGGCGAGGGTGCTGCCAGCGAAGTCTGTGGCCAGCCGATCACGAACAGACGGAAGCTCCAACAGCAAGAAGTCCGTCATCGACGATGCTCCATCGATGCCACGCTCGGTCGGAAACAGCAGCTCGAGCCGGTCGAAGAATTGCTCGGTGAACCGAACCTGACGTTCAGTCACGCTTGCGGCGTTGTTCGCCGAGGGTGCGGGCAACCACTGCGAGCACGAACCGTTCCATTTGGAATGCAGCATCCGATGGCTCGTTCGCCGCGGGATTGCGGAACGACCACGCCGTGAGTGCCCACCACAGTCGGCGGGGGCCAACGAGGCACCAAAGAAATCTGAGGCCCCAGATGAACCCCTTTCAGCCGAAAGAAAGTGCCACGTAGTGCCACGCTGCGGTGACGAATTGCCACATAAGTCCTGCTCAGGGCGTTGTGAATTGGCGGAACGGGAGGGATTC
>JANPCI010000422.1:0-11533 GCA_031430875.1 Actinomycetes bacterium
GTCGATCCGCTCCTCGTTGACCGCACCCGATGCCAAGTCGAACGTCCACCGGTGCAGAAATGCCGGTGGGGTGTAGACCTCCGGTTCCATCGACATCGACGCGTGACGACCGACATCGCAGACCACCACGTTGCCGTCCACGTAGGCGTTGAGGGGGTGGAACACATAGCACGGGTCGATCTCGAACCAGCGAATGTCCGCGTTCGTGCCCATGCGAGGCATGATGCCGATGCGGGCCCCGTAGGTGTCGTCCCACCCGATCGGCGACTCCAGGTTCGACAGATCGAACACGATCGGTAGGTCCATGAAGATGGCGTGGTCGCGGGTGATCATGAAGTCGTGCATCATCGTGCCCTTCGGCACGGCGATCTCGGTGGAATGCACGAGCGCTCCGCCGGCATCGAGCACGTGATACGTCAGGAAGGGCGGCAGCGGGGAGTAGCCGAAGAAGTGCAGCTCTCCGGTTTCAGGGCACAGCTTCGGGTGTGCGGTGAACGCCGTTGTCAGCTTGCCGCCGAAGTCGTCACAGCCGATCGTGTCGAGTTCGGGGCTCAGCTCGTACGGAAGGTGGAGCTCCTCCAGCGCCCAGATCCGTCCGGCATGGGCCAGCACACTCGTGTTCCCCGAGCCGGCCGTCGGGTCGGCGAACACCTCCGGGTCGGCCGCGTCCAGTCCCCTCACGAGCTTGGTGGTCTGTACGTACCGGTTGCGGTACCAGACCGCATTGCCGGCGTCGAGGCGAACGCCGTGCACCATCCCGTCACCGGCGAACCAGTGGCTCGACACCCCCGAGGGCGGATTGGATCCAGTGCGCAGGTATCGACCCGACAGCGACGGCGGGATCGAGCCCGTGACTCGCAGGTTGACGTCAGTGACCTCGTCGAAAACAGGCGCGAAGTTCCCTTCGAGGTACCAGGGAGTATGACTTGGGTCCGTACGGGGGTCGATGTCGAGATCTGTCATTCCACAATCCTGACAGAAGACATCCAGAGCGAGCGGCCCGGAACGATCGGGACGGTCAGACGGGTGGGACGTAACGTCCACCGCCTCCCGGGCGATCTACAAGTTTGGAGTGTCCCCCGGATCACGGACGGGTTGGTTGTGGGATCACGCCACGGTGGTGGTCTCGTAGTCGTGTCCGGTTGACGACTCACAATCGAACAGCCACGGAGGGTCGACACCGGTCTGGTCGAGCGTGATTATCGGCTGCCTCGCCGAGTGCTCGACCCGATCGACGTCGCCGGAAGCGTGCCGCCGTGAGTGTCCTGCTTCGCAATTCTGTGCTGCGTGCCATAGTGACGGGATGATCGAATTGGTGTTGACCATCATCGGACGCGACCGCGCAGGGGTTGTTGCGTCACTGGCCGACGTGGTTCGCTTTCACGAGGGCAACTGGAAGCGCAGCGAGTTGGCAGAGATCGCTGGTACGTTCGCTGGCGTCGTGGTGGTGGAGGTCGGCGACGACCGGGTCGACGAACTGCTCACAAACCTGTTGGTTCTGCGTCACCAGGGTCTGCACGTGACGGCTCAACAGGTCGAGGAACCCGTCGTTGCGCCCGATGCCGATGAAGTGCGCCTGCGATTCACCGGTGATGACCGACCGGGCATTGTCCATGAGATCTCCACAGCGATCAGCGAAGCCGGAATCAGCATCTCGCGTCTGGGCACGGTCACCGACTTGCCAGGCAAGGATGGTGGCAGAGGTTTCGAGATCACCGCTCAGTTGACCGTGCCGGTCGGGGTCGACCTCGGCGCTGTGCTCGATTCGATCGGGGAGGTCGCCGTCCGCTTGGGTATCGATTTGAACGTGGAAGACCTGACGGGCGACGATGCGGGCCTCCCCGGCCCGGACAAGAAGTTCTGACGGTGAATCGGGTCAGCTGCTCACAGCGGCGAGTTGGGTCTGGAAGGTTGCGAGGTCGAAATAGTCGCGCCAGAGCGTGATCAGACCGTTTTCGATGACGAACAGACCAGCGACCGGGGGTTCGATCCAGCCTCCCGCCATCTTGAAGCGATCATTGCGCTCGTTCATCACCACGCCACTGGTCAGGTCACCCGAGGCCACCTGGTGGTGGATGACCCATTCAATCTCAGAGGCGCTGTCGAGGAACGGACCCAGGCCCGATCGGAACGCCTCCTTTCCGATCAACTTCCCCATCGGGACGTTGTCGTATTCGATGTCGTCACTGATCAGAGAACAGGCTGCGTCGAGATCATTGGCAACAATCGCGTCCATGAATCGTGTGACGAGTTCTCCGGGCATCGCCGAACAGTAGTGCCGTTCAGACACACCCGATACCGGAACATAACCGAGGGCCCGATCAACGTGAATCTCGGAAGCGTCCGGGTGAGGACCGGGCCCGCTTGATATGTATGTATGATGCGTACATGCCGAACAAGACGATCAGTGTTCCGGAGGACGTGGTGCCGATCATTGACGCGCTCGGTGTCCCGTTCTCTACGTGGGTTGCCGATCAGCTCCGGCGTTACGCCGCTACCCACTCCTCGTTGGGTTTTGCCCAGCAGCTGCTGGCTGACGCCGAGCTTGCGAACGCCGAACCTCCAACAGTGGCGGAGTCATTGGCAGCGCTGGAGCGGATGGAGCGTTCCGCACCGTGGTAGCGAGGGGCGGGGTGTACTGGATTGATCTCGACAAACGCCGGCCGTGCGTGGTGGTGTCCTCCGACGATGTGCTCAGTGTGAATGTCTGGCAGACCCACGTCGTGCCAATCACTTCGAATGTTGCTCGAGCGGGCATCGCCGGCAACGTGTTGCTTCCCAGCAAAGCGAGCGGGCTGCCCAAAGACTCAGTCGCTGTTCCGCTCGCGCTCGAGTTGATCGATCGGTCACTCCTCGGAAACCAGGTCGGCCGGCTGCCCGAGATATTGATTGACGACATCGACGAAGGCCTTCGGGCCGTCCTCGGCATCGGATCCAAGGGTTTGTTCGGCTGATGGTGCGGTACACCGTCGGCCGCGACACCGAGAACAACTCGCCGAGATCGGAGATCGTGTACTCGCCGGTTTGATGCATCCTCTTCAGCTCGCGCTGCTGCATCGTAGACAGCTTCGGCTGACGGCCCTTCAACTTGGCTTGGGCTCTGGCGACGGCCATCCCTTCACGGGTGCGCATCCGGATCAGGTCCACGAACGAAGGCGCTGTTCGACGCCGCGTCGAAGACTCGGCGGGCTGCCGATTTCGACCAGCTCAGTACGTGGGCGCTCGCCGCGTAGTCTGCGTGGCTGTGCTGTTCGTGCAGCACCGGTGTCGATCAGCTCGACGCCGCGTTGTGCCGCGTCGGGCCAGACCTCGTGATCACGGATCCGGTCGCCGAGCCACTATCGCATCTCATTCGCGTCATCGTGCCAGGGCCCCGTGGCAGCTTCTGAACGTGCCGCTGGTACCTTCCGGTGGTGCCGGACGAAACTGCCAACGAAACTGCCGGCTCCGGCGCGGTAAACGTGTCCGACACCGGGCCGACCGACGCCAGCGGGCGCCGATTCAATCGTCGTGCCACTGACCGCACGCTGCCACGTTGGGTGGTCCCGGCCGTCGTGGTGTTCTGGTTGGGGTACATCCTCACGTTCACCGCCCGCCACGTGTTCGATCGCTTGTCGAGCCTGTTGCTGCTGATTCTGGTGTCGATCTTTCTGTCGTTGGCCATCGAGCCCGGTGCCAATCGGCTGGCGGCGCGGGGTTGGCGACGTGGTCGGGCCACGATCTTGATCCTGGCCGGCGTGGTCGCAGCGTTCCTGATCTTCGTCGGCGTCTTCGGCACGCTGGTCGGCACCCAGGTCGCCGATGTCCTGGAAAACTCCGATCAGTACATCACCGACACGGTCAGCTTCCTCAACGACAACTTCGGTGCCGACATCGATCCGCAGGAAGTCATCAGCGACTTCAATGATCCCAACGGCAGCGTGCAGGAGTTCGTCCGGTCGCAGAGCGACGAGGCTGTGGGGCTGTCGCTCGCGGTGGTGGGTGTGATCTTCCAGGCCCTGTCGGTGCTGTTGTTCACCTTCTACCTGGTCGCTGACGGACCGCGTTTGCGGCGAGACATCTGCTCGCGGCTTCCTCCGGCACGTCAGGCGCGAGTGCTGAAGGCGTGGGAGCTGGCGATCACGAAGACCGGTGGCTACCTCTACTCCCGAACATTGTTGGCGTTGCTGTCGACGTTGTTCCACTGGATCGTGTTCCAGTCGCTCGGTACGCCCGCGCCGATCGCACTCGCACTGTGGGTCGGCCTCATCAGCCAGTTCCTGCCAGTTGTCGGCACCTACCTGGCCGGCGTCCTACCCGTGCTGCTGACCTTGCTCGAATCACCCGTGGATGCGTTGATCATCATCGTGTTCATCGTGGTGTACCAGCAGATCGAGAACTACCTCTTCGCACCGCGCATCACGGCACGCACGATGGAGCTCCACCCGGCTCTGGCGTTCGGAGCCGCTTTGGCCGGCGCAGCGCTCCTCGGCATCGTCGGGGCGGTGCTGGCGCTGCCGGCGGCGGCCATGGCGCAAGCGTTCCTCGCTGAGTGGGGCAATCGGTACGACGTGGTCGACAACCACCTCACGTCGATCCCACCCCCGAAGAAGCAGCGCAGGTCAGATCTGCCCCCGGCGACGGAATTGACTTGACGCGTTACACAACACCAACACCAACCCCAACCACTTGAACCCGAAATGATGATCCGCGTCGGAATATCCCTGCTCGGCGCCGCCATTGGCTTCGTCGTCGCGGCGCTGGTGCTCGGTGAGGACATGGATCTCAGCGGTACGGCGTTCCTGATCGCCATTGGCATCTTCGTTGCGCTGACCGCAGTGCTCGAGCCGTTCATCGAGAAGTTCGGCAACGAGCACCTCCCGATCATCTCCATCGCCAGTTCGCTGATCACGACATTCCTCGCTCTGTTGATCACCGAGTTGGTTTCCGATGGGCTGACCATCGACGGACTCAGTACGTGGTTGTTCGCCACACTCATCGTGTGGGCGTGCACCGCTGTCGCCAAGTTGATCTTGGCCCGAATTTTCATCAAGGAAGTACGCGAGACTCCCCGATCAGCGTTCCCAGAGGCCGTAACGCCTCTGGGGATCGCGCCAAACGGACTGGCATCGGCTTCGGCGAGCCAACACTTCACCGTCGTGCGATCCAAGCTCGACGACCTCACGCTTCTGCCCTCACCGAACAGGCAAGCCGCTCGGTAATCGCGCACCCCAACGGGTCAATCGGCGAGTGGTGTCCGCGAAGTCAGTCACCTTCTCGATGCCAACGCCCACCGCATAATCCCCGTCGCGCGGAACCGTCCGGTTGAGGACCGGCATCCGAGACGGTCCAAGCGTCACCTGATCCAGCGACAACCAAGAAGGCACCCGGTCAACGGGGTCGGCTCCCCGGATCGATGGCGTTACCCCTGACCCGGTCTGATACCGGTGGCGCCCATGTCCACGTGCGTCGCGTGAGCTGGTGTGCCGAGGTCGCCGGCCTCACACCGGGACGGCTGTGTTCGTGGCGAGTGCCGTGACGAGATCCGACGAGGTGACGATGTGTGCGAAGAGCAACTCCAGGGTGAGGAGCGACGCCTCGTGATTGGATCGTGGAGCGTCGAAAGCGATCGGCTCGGCCGTTGCGTCGCTCACGATGAGGCAGTGGTAGTCCCGGAACATGGCGTCGCGGACGGTCGAATCGACACAGACGCTCGTGGTCGCACCGACGACGATGAGACACTCGACACCGCTGCGTCGGAGCACGTCGTCCAAGTCGGTCTTGTAGAAGCCGCTGTAGCGGGTCTTGTACAGCACCATGTCATCTGCTTCGGGGGTCAGCGCGTCGACGATGTCGGTGTTCCAGCAGTCTCGTACCAGGACGCGGGAGGGCTCGCCGTTCGGAGCGGTCACGAGATCGCCGACATGGAGTGGTGCGTGCTTCAGCCACGTCGGAGACGACGGGTAGCCGGCGTCGACCAGATCGGGATGGAAGCCCATCTTGAGGTACACGACCGGCAACTTGTTCGCGCGCGCAGATTCGAGGATCGCACGCACGTTGGGGACGATCGCCTGGATGCACGTGATGTCGATGCCGGCCCGATCGAACATCCCGCCCGGCGACGCGAAATCGTTCTGCATGTCCACGACCACGACAGCAGTCTTCGTCGGCTCCAACGAGCATGGTGCCGGCCTCGCCGGGACCTCGACCGTGTGATGCTCTGTAGCCACGCCGCCTCCTCGATCTCACCGAAGCGTACGACATCACCAACGACCCCCCGAGCAAGCCCTACGTGTGAATGCGTTCGCTCGGTGGTTGTCCGGTACGTGAAGGTCGCACGGAGGCGTTCAAGGCGTCGTGGTCGGCATCATCGATTTCTGCAAGAACGTCTCCTCTGGCGATCGTCGACCATCCGTCATCGCTGGCAGTGTGGCAAGCGCTGCCGGGGGGGGCGGGTCCGCAATCTGGCGCTTCGTCGTTACCTGCAGAACCTCCTTGACTTTTCGCTGTCCAGAGAAGACTATCAGTCATAGATAATCTATGACTGATAGACAAGCGTCCGCCAACGAGAAGGAGCCAGCGGTCTCACCGGACCGGCGCGGTCAGCGCCACATGGCCAAACGCTCCCGGATCATCGACAATGCGTGGTCGCTGGCCCGACGCGACGGACTTGCCGGCATCTCGCTTCGCGACCTCGCTGACAGCGTCGACCTCCGCCAGCCCTCGCTGTATGCGTACTTCGAGTCGAAGCTCGACCTCTACGACGCGATGTTCGAAGACGGCCAACGACAACTCCTCGATCGCTGTCGGGCACGCGAGCCACTCGCAGATCCTCGGGACGAACTCGTCGCCGTCGTCGAGGATCTCGTCCGGTTCTCGAGCGAGGACATCGTTCGCCACCAACTGCTCTTCCAACGCACCATCGCCGGCTTTGAACCATCTGCTGCAGCGATGGAGCCGGCCCGGCAGTTCGTCGACCTCATGACCGAACGGTTGGGCGCCGCACGCGTGGACGGCCCGGGCGACGTCGATCTCTTCTCGGCGATCGTGTCAGGACTGGCCCATCAGCAGGTGGCGAACGATCCCGGCGGCGATCGATGGGTGCTCCTTGCCCGCCGCGTTGTCGAGGCGCTCGTCGCCGACGTCGACCGACGCGCTGCTCGTCCAACGAAGAAACCAGCCACGACCAGGAGAGTGAACAAATGAATCAGACCCCAACCGCAACCGTCGACGTCACCTCGATCACCCGCGTCGACCACGACGAAGCCATGCGGATCACCGCCGTCGAGAACCGGAAGTTCGCCGAGTTGATGGAATCGCTGAGCCCGACGCAATGGAGCACGCCGACCGAATGCACCCTGTGGGACGTCCGGGCGATGGCGGCCCACCTCGTCGGCTCCGCTGCAAGTCAAGCGTCACCGCGCGAATTCCTCCGCCAGAAGCGTGGAGGCAAGCCGATCTGCAAGGAACTCGGTTCGCCGTTCTGGTGGGACGGAATGAACGAGTTGCAGGTCCGCGAGCGCGCCTCGGCGACGACCGAACAACTGATCTCCGAGTGGACCACGGTGTCGGCCAAGGCGCTGAAGTCGCGCACCAAGATGCCCCGGCCGATCGCCGGACTGAAGCTGCTGAACCTACCCGAACCCGTCGGACGTCAGCCCTTGTCGTACCTGTTCGACATCGGTTTCACCCGCGACGTGTGGGCTCACCGGATCGACATCGCCCACGCCATCGCCGTGGAGCCCGACCTCGACGCGGTCCACGACGGACGCATCCTCGCCGACATCGTCGCCGAATGGGCGGCCACACACGGCGAGCCGTTCACCCTCGTCCTCGACGGTCCAGCTGGCGGCACCTTCGTGCATGGGATCGGCGGCGAGGAAGTCCACATCAGCGTCGTTGATTTCGTTCGCACACTCGCCGAGCGGACCGCTGCAAGCGGCATTCTCCGACACACCCTTCCACTCTGAATTCCCGATCCGAACCAAGGAGCTTCACCATGTCAGACACACTCATCGACGAGATCGCCGACGGGATCTATCGACTCTCGACCTTCGTTGCCGAGGTCGGCCCGACCGGCTTCACCTTCAACCAATTCCTCATCGACGACGACGAGCCCCTGCTGTTCCACACAGGCCAACGCATGCTGTTCGACTCGGTCAGCGAAGCAGTCGCCACCGTCGTGCCGATCGAAACACTCCGTTGGATCACCTTCGGCCACGTGGAAGCCGACGAATGCGGCTCCATGAACCAGTTCCTGGCCGCCGCGCCCCGCGCGGAGGTCGCTCACGGCGCACTTGGTTGCATGGTGTCACTCAACGACCTCGCCGACCGCCCGCCTGTACCGCTCGCGAACGGCCAGGTCCTCGAGCTCGGAACGCATCGAGTGCGGCACATCGACACACCCCACGTACCCCACGGCTGGGAAGCCCGAGTGCTGTTCGAGGAGACAACCAAGACACTCCTGTGCGGTGATCTCTTCACCCAACTCGGCCAAGGGCCAGCCCTCACCTCGAACGACGTGCTCGCCGCCGCAGCACAGGCCGAGGACGTCTTCGGTGCGAGTTGTCTCACTCCCACCACCGCGCCGACGATCCGCGCCCTCGCCGATCTCGACCCGAACACGCTCGCTGTGATGCACGGCTCCAGCGTGACCGGCGATTGCTCGGGCGCACTCCGAGGATTGGCCGACGACTACGAACGCCGACTCCTCAACTCAACCGCTGCCTGAGGCTCGGCGCACGAACCCCGGACCCGCCCAAACAAGCGACGGCGCACGATTTCACCTGAACGTCAATCATGCGACGGGACACGTCGAGAACGACCTAAGCGTGATCGGCAGGAACGTAGCGCACGTTCACGCGGACTGCCTCCGAATGCCGGCTCATGGACACCGGAACCGTCCGGTTGAGGACCGGCAATCGAACATAGTCAGTGAGGGCGGCGCAGTCTTCCGAAGAGGAAGCAGCGGTTTGACCGGCGATGACGCCCCACACTCGCCGACAGCATTCGATCCTCGAGCGCGGTCGGGGAGGTGAGGTATGCGCTGGGCGATCCGTTGGTCGATTCGTATCTGGCGTTGGGCGTGAGCGCCCTCGCCGAGCTGCTGTTCCTGGCGGGCGAGGTCGTCATCGGACACGACGAGCGCCATGCCGCTTGAGTCCAGTCGTGCAGGAGGTGCGGCAGCTCCGGTAACTCGACGTCTCGCGATGGCGTACGCTGTTGGCGGGGAAAACGAGCCGAAGGGGATCAACATGGCCGGATCTGGGTCAATTCTTGGCAACGAGGTGCTGCGATTGGAGGATCCGACGCTGCTTACCGGTGACGGTAAGTACGTCGATGATCTTGTCGAGCCGGGCATGTTGTACGTCGCGCTCGTCCGTTCGCCGGTCGCCCACGGCACGCTCAACTCGATCGAGATCGGCGACGCCGCTTCGATGCCTGGCGTGGTCGCGGTTTTTCATGCCGGCAACGATCTGGGTATGCCGTCGCTGCATGGCTTCGCGATGCTGCCGACCGACTTCAACCGTCCGATCTTCGCCCGTGAGCGGGTTCGATTCGTCGGCGACGTGATGGCTGCCGTGATCGCGGAATCGCAGGCGCAAGCCAATGACGCGGCCCAGCAGGTGTATGCCGACATCGAGCCGCTGCCCGTGATCCTCGGCCCGGCCGATGGTCTGGCTCCGGACGCACCACTGCTGTTTCCGGCGGCCGAGTCGAACGTCTGCTTCGCCACCGAGATCGGCAAGGAGGGCGGCGACCCGTGCGAGGGTGCGGCAGTGGTCGCCGAGGTCACCATGGTCAGCCAGCGGCTCGCGGGCGTGCCGATGGAGAACAATGGCGTCGTCGCCGTTCCGCAGGACGGCGGGCTCACGATGTGGGTGTCGCACCAGGCCCCGCACTCGATTCACGCTGAGTACGCCCCAATGCTCGGCCTCGACCCGGCTCAGCTTCGAATCGTCTGCCCCTGGGTGGGCGGTGGGTTCGGGCCAAAGGCCGCCCCGTATGTCGAGCACCTGATCGCCGCCAAGGCAGCCCTCACCCTGGACAAGCCGGTGAAGTGGGTCGAGAGCCGCTCGGAAGACATGGTGTCGTTGGTGCACGGTCGCGACTTCGTGATGTCCGCCCGATTGGGAGTGACCAACGACGGCAGAATCGTGGGTCTCGACTGCGAGGTGCTCGCGGCTGCAGGCGCCTACCCGGCGATCGGCGCCATCCTGCCGATGCTGACACAGATGATGTCGGTCGGCGTGTACGAGATCCCGAAGGTCCGCTTCGACGCCAAGACGGTGCTCACCAACAACACCACCATCGGCGCCTACCGCGGCGCCGGGCGTCCCGAGGCCACCCAGCTGATCGAGCGCGTCCTCGACGTCGCTGCCGACATGATCGGCGTCGACCCGGCCGAGATCCGCCGCATCAACTTCATGCAGCCCGACACGTTCCCGCGCATCACCATCA
Source organism: Actinomycetes bacterium (assembly GCA_031430875.1). Classification (GTDB taxonomy): domain Bacteria; phylum Actinomycetota; class Acidimicrobiia; order Acidimicrobiales; family Ilumatobacteraceae; genus Sva-07. The sequence goes on from JANPCI010000422.1 coordinate 10,441, forward strand.
CGGGAGCCAACTACGACTCGGGTGAGTACGAGAAGGCACTCGATGCTGTGCTCGACGCGGCGGGCTACGACGATCTGCGCGCCGAGCAGGCGACGCGCAGGGCGTCGGGAGACGTCAATCAGATCGGAATCGGCGTGTCGGCCTACGTCGAAGTCACCGCACCCGTCGGGCTCCACATCGAATGGGGTGCATGCGAGGTCAACGCGGATGGCTCCGCCACCGTTTTCGCGGGCACCAGCGTCCACGGCCAGGGACACCTGACGTCGTTCGCAATGCTCGCCAGCGATGTGCTCGGAATCCCGATGGACAAGATCACGCTCGTCAACTCGGACACAGCCCAAGTCCCGCGCGGTGCCGGCACCATGGGTTCGCGCTCGCTGCAGACCGCGGGCAGTGCCATCCATCTCGCGTCCGAGAGCGTGCTCGATCGAGCCAAGCAGATCGCGGCGCAGCTCCTCGAAGCGTCACCCGACGACATCGTGGTGGGTGCCGGTGGCTTGCAAGTGGCCGGCGTGCCTGCCAACGCCGTGACGTGGGTCGAGCTCGCCGCCGCATCGCAGGACGCCACGAAGCTGCCCGACGGTCTCGAACCGGGACCGTTGCGTCACGAACTCGATTTCGACGGCACCGATTCCACCTTCCCGTTCGGGGCTCATGTGTCCGTGGTCGAGGTCGACACCGAAACCGGTCGCGTGAAGATGCTGCGTCACATCGCCGTCGACGACTGCGGCCGGATCCTCAACCCGATGCTGGTACGCGGCCAGCAGCACGGCGGCATCGCCCAGGGCGCAGCCCAGGCACTGTACGAGCAGGTGATGTACGACGACGACGGCAACCCCATCACCTCGAACCTCGCTGACTACGCGATTCCGTCGGCCGCCGAGTTGTGCAGCTTCGAAACTTCGAACACTCAGACCGACAGTCCCCGCAACCCGCTCGGCGCCAAGGGCATCGGTGAGTCGGGCACCATCGGTTCCACGCCGGCGATTCAGAACGCCGTCATCGACGCGGTCTCCCATCTCGGTGTCATCCACATCGACATGCCGTGCACCGCCGAGCGCGTCTGGACTGCCATCAACAACGCTCGATGACG
>JANPCI010000423.1:0-17336 GCA_031430875.1 Actinomycetes bacterium
GACACCGCGCCTGGCGTGCCCCGATAACGAGCCACGGCCACGCCGGCCCAAATCAACTCCACCACCCCGAACGGCCATGCCCCGGACAGGAACCCGTACACGCTCGACAGCACACACCCGACCGCGAACCCGAGAATGAAGCCGCGCCCGCGGTCCTCGAGCGCGTACATCACCATCATGAACGAAACCGCGCACACCCCATAGATCGTGATCGCCATCCCGAGAGTGAACCAGCAGCGTCGACGCGACCGGATCTTCTGGCCATGTGATTCAACCGTGAGCGATTCCACGCGCAAGGACAGTGACGACGACGGCCACACCGAACGCGATGACGACACCGATAGTCACGCCCACCGCAATGCGTAACGCCACGAACGTGCCCTCCGCTCGGGCCGTGCCAGGTGTCGGTTCGGTTTCACCCATGACGAGCACTGTGCCACCCTCGCCGCAGAACGCTATCGATCAAGGAGCTGGCGAAGGAGGCGGGGCCAGCCTTTCGAGTGATCGACGTTCGGGAACATCCCGAGGAGATTGTCGGAGTGCTGGCATCGGGCGCCGTAGCTGGCAATCCATCGCTGCGCTGCGGTGAGCACTTCGCGCTCGTCGTCGTCGAAGGTTGCGCCGCGCGCCGCTTCGTAATCGGCGACGAAGCCGTCGAGCTGGTCGAGGGTGGGAAGCGGGTCGGGCTGCTCCAGGCGCCAGTCGACCGGGTGGATCACCGAAGCGCTCCCGACCACGGCGGCTTCAGGGCCGAGTGCGACGGAGTCCCAGTCGTAGACCGCAGACACAGTGCGGTCGGCGAACGCGAGGTTCTGCACCCGCCAGTCGAGATGGCCCACGACGTCCGGCAGAGTGGCGGCGACGAGCGTCGCTCTGGCGGCCCGGGCTGCGTCATCGATCCACTCGGCGCCGGCGGCAGTGCTCGGGAAGTCGAAGCGCAGGTCGTGGGGCTCGGGCCACAGGTCGTCGATCACCGGCTCGCCGAGCCAGCTCCCAAGTTGGCTGCCGTGCGCGTGTGGACGGGCCGCGTTGATGAAGTCGTGCAATGCGCTCGCCATGCCACGGCGAACCACGGGGTCGTATCCGTCGGCCGTGTCACCGCCGCGGTACTCCTCGATCGTGAGCCAGCCGTCGCCGAGCACCAGCGGCCCGGCGAGCGGCGCAGGAGCCGGTACCCCAGCGACAACCAAGTCAGCCTGCACGCGTGCAATCGTCACCAGGTGCTCGAAAGGTGTGAAGGTTGCTCGGTGAACCTTGGCAACGACTGATCGACCGTCGGCCAGGTCGAGGCCGACGACGACTCCGGCCCCGGGTTCGTAGAACCGGGCGGCAACGATTGGCACCCCGAGCGCTGCGTCGACGGCCTGAGTGAGTGCCTCGGCTACCAACACCGGATCATTCGTCCCGAGAACCGCTTCGACCACGCGCGGCTGCCAACGCGCATGCGAGGACGCGATCAGATGCACCAACTCGTCCACGACAACGGATCATCGCGCTCACGCAAGATCGACGCCAGGATCGCCCCATACCGCCGGTTCATGGACACCTGAAGTGTCCGGTTGAGGACCGTCGTTCGGACGCGGTCTGTCCTTGGCTGCCGCGAGGACGTAGTACAACTGGGTGCTCGATTCATTGAGACCACCTACGGAAGCGAGCAGCATCATGGACGTCCGACTTGTCGTCACCGGTCACGACAACAACGGCAAAGCCGTCTTCGCAAGCGACGGGTTGGTCGCTCCCATCACACTCGCTGCGATGCCCGGTGCGGAGTTCCACCGGCTGTGGGGCGCCGACGGGCCTCAGACCTATCCCGACGCCGGCGCAGCACCGAACGCACCCGCATACTTCCCGGCGGTTGGTGGCTTCAGATTTGGCCTGTTCACGATTCCGCCCGAGCAAGAAGCGGGCTATCCCGACGACATGGAGGGAGCGATGGCCGAGGTCGAGACCAAGCTCCCCGGGATGATGGCCCACATGGAGGTCGACGATCCCGGGATGCACACCACCGACACCACCGACTTTGAGATCGTGCTGTCGGGCCAGGTTGTTCTCGAGCTCGATGATGGGGCCGAGGTCACTCTCTCCCGGTGACACCGTGGTGCAGAACGGCACGCGCCATCGCTGGCGGAACCCTGGAACTGCGCCGGCCGTCATTGGCGTGGCCATAGTTGGAGCCAACCGCGCCTGAGCGTGCCATCGTCGCGAAGAGGGTCGCCTACTGAGTAGTCCGGCGAGCTGGTTCGACGGGTCGCTCGGCGTCGGACACAGGTACCCGGGTCTGCGAGGCTGGGCCCATGCGCTATCGACGATTGGGCCGCACCGCTCTCCAGGTCAGCGAGCTGTGTCTCGGCACGATGAACTTCGGGCCGCAGACGTCCGAGGACGAGTCGTTCGCGATCATGGATCGCGCGGTCGAGCTCGGGATCAACTTTTTCGACACAGCGAACCGCTACGGCGGTGACCTGGGCGCTGGGGCGACCGAGTCGATCATCGGACGCTGGTTCGCCCAGGGCGGCGGCCGGCGCGACAAGATCGTCCTGGCGACGAAGCTCTTCGGAGCGATGTCCGAGTGGCCGAATGACGGCCGGCTGTCGGCACGTCACATTCGGATGGCGTGCGAGGACAGCCTTCGGCGGATGCAGACCGACCACATCGACCTCTACCAGATGCACCACATCGACCGAACCGCGCCCTGGGAGGAAGTCTGGCAGGCGATGGACACGCTGATCCAGCAGGGCAAGATCACCTATGTCGGCAGTAGCAACTTCGCCGGCTGGCACATAGCTCGGGCGAACGAAGCCGCCGCCCGCCGGAACACACTCGGTCTCGTCAGCGAGCAGAGCCACTACAACCTCCTGGTGCGCACCGTCGAACTCGAGGTGCTACCGGCATGTCGCGAGTACGGCGTCGGTGTGATCCCGTGGAGCCCGCTGTCGGGCGGGCTGCTCGGCGGCGTACTTGGCGACTCCGACCGTGCTCGTCGCCAGTCCCCACAATCGCTGAAGCGGATCGACAAACTGCGCCCGCAGTTGGAGCAATGGGAGACGCTGTGCGCTGATCTCGGTGAGGAGCCTGCAGCAGTGGCGTTGGCGTGGCTCCTCGCCCAGGACGGCGTCACCTGTCCGATCATCGGCCCGCGCACGCTCGGCCAGCTCGACGGCGCCTCGCTGCACTCCCTCGAGATCACCCTCGCTCCAGACACGCTGACATCGATCGACGCCATCTTCCCTGGCCCCGGCGGCACCGCACCCGAAGCGTATGCCTGGTAGCCCCACGGTGCAGTCTCGTCGCGGCCGCCATCGTCAACACTCGATACGGCTGTCCGACGGTCGTCCAGGCGGATTTCGAGGATCTGTGTTCTGGCGGCGACAGCACTACCAAAGGTGAGCCACGGGGCCGACCTGCCGACCGTTTTGGATCATCTCCGTCAGATGGAGACACAGCGCGTTGAGTTCAGGACGTCGGCTCGTGCGGCTCTCGAGAACGAGCTGTGAATAGTGGAGCGGATGACAATGGAGCGGATGACGGGAATCGAACCCGCGTATTCAGCTTGGGAAGCGAAGCATGGCTGACGATCACGTAGGCCCATACGCTGGGCAAACGCCTGCTGACCAGCGCACTTGCACGGAGAGTTCGAAGCGGCTGAAGTCCGTGTGGGACCGCTGTTGTCCGCTGTGTGTGGCACGCCTGTGGCACGACTCCGACCTGAAGTGGGCGATCTGAAGGGATTCTGATCGCCCGAAGTGCGGTGGGCGAGCAGTGCCAGAATGATTGTCATGTCGGTTCCCTCCATTCGGTTCCGACCGCTTGCCGAGAGCGACCTGCCAACCCTCGTGGAGTGGTTCGCGGAACCCGAGATCGCAAGGTGGTGGAACCAGCCTGCCGAGATCGACAGCGTCCGAGCGAAATACGTGCCGCGAATCGAGCAGCGCGAACCGACTCAGATGTGGATTGCCGTGATCGACGATGACGACAGCGGACTTCTCCAGAGCTATGGGCACGTCGACTACCCCGAACACGACGAATGTGTCGGTATAGCTGAGGCGGTCGGCATCGACTACCTCATTGCCGGTCCACATCGAGGCCGTGGCCGAGGCCGGTTCGTTCTTCGCGCCTTCGCCGACTGGACGCTCTCTCGCTATCCCAACGCGTCGTGCTGCGTCGCAACGCCTGCCCAGGCGAACGAGGCGTCATGGCGTGCACTTGAACATGCGGGTTTCTCCAGGGTCGGCGAGTGCCAGCCACCCGACGAGCCCCTCGCGTATGTCTACGTTCGCGAACGCGAGGGCCATTCGATTCCGAGCGGGATGTGATCGCCGTTCGGCCCGAGTCCTTCGTTGAAACGCTGCGACGACACCACATCAGGCGTCGGCTTCGGGTTGACATGCCCGTGATAGTGCTGCGTCACGTAAGGGCCTGAAGTCGGGTGTGCCCGTAACCCAGCGGGGCGTGGTTACCCGGAGCGTTATCGGGTGGCCCCCATGGTCGCATTGGTGACGTTCTTGGCTCAGGCGAGTCCGGTCACTGCGTTGATGGCTCAGTAATCACCTCGTGGTTCGAGTCCAGCTGAGCGAGGAGGTTGCCGAGAGGCTCGCGATTTCGAGGGTGATGACGGGGCCGAAACCCGGTGCGCATTCGCCACGGGCGAGCGTCATACTTGCCCGGTGCCCCGATCCGAGGACGAGCCCGACCATGTCCTGGCGTCGAGGGAGGTCTACGACCACTCCGCCGGGCAGTACCTCGAAACGGTGGGAAGCACGGTCTCGGCGGAATTCGAGGCGCCGATCGACCGGGCTGTGCTCACCGCGTTTGCCCAGGATCTCGCAGCCGAGCCGGCCGGACCGGTCATCGACGCGGGCTGCGGGGTCGGCCGAGTCACCCGCTTCCTCGCCGACGCCGGACTCGACATCAGCGGAGTCGACCTCTCCTTGCGGATGGTCGAGGCCGCTCGTTCGGCACATCCTCACCTGCGGTTCGACGTCGGCTCATTGACACGCCTCCACAGCCCGGACCGCTCGCTCGCCGGTGTCGTCTACTGGTACTCCATCATCGCCACACCTCCGGAGGAGCTGCACGCCGTCTGGCAGGAGCTCGATCGGGTCCTCAGCGGCAGCGGTCGGATCCTGGTCGCATTCCAATCCGGACAGAACGACCTGATCGAGACACCCAACGCGTACGGTTCCGCTGCGACACTCAGGCTCTATCGACACCGTGTCGACGACGTCGCCCAATCGCTCGAACAAACAGGTTTCGAGGTGCTCGTCGACGTCCGCCGCACGGCTGCGCTGAGGTACGAAACAACTCCCCAAGCGATGCTCATCGCCCACCGACAACCAAACTGAAGTCCTGCGCCAAGGCGCCGCAGTGGGGCAGCAATGCGGCGCCGGGCAGCCTTCGGCGGGGGGTTATCCAGTGCACGCTATGCAGCGGCTCGGCGAAATCGACCCTGATCGAAATTCCGGACGCGGGACGGGGCGAGCCTCACCTGCAGGGTCGGCGACACTCGGTTATCGGTCGGTCGTCGGTTCGATCCATACGTAGCGACAACAGTCAAGTAGCCAACCGAGCCCGGCCCCCAGGGCGTCACCTCGGACCGGCCAACCCCAGCGCCAGACCCACGAGATTATCGCGGATGAGAGCGCTCGCACCTGTGCTCGGCTTCCGGCGCAGTCGGTCAGGCCGGGCTCGTGAAGTGCCGCACGTAACGCCATTACGGACTGTCGCCGGTCCGCGTTGGCCGACGGGATTATGCAGTGTGGGGCTTGGGTCGAACTTGGTCACCATCGGGGACGACGTCCCAATGATTATGTATGCCGATACCGAGCGGTCAGCGGGTTGACACCGACGCTTGCGTCGGGTGCATATATCGGGCGGCTGGGCGGGTTACTGACATCGACCAATGCTGGGGGGTCGTACACTGGCCACGTGCGAGACGGTCCCACGATCGAGTTGCTGTACTTCCCGGATTGCCCGAACTGGCAACTCGCCTCCGACCGACTAGATGAGGTTGCGAGCGACCGAGGCCTGGTTGTGACGTACCGAGTCATCAGCACCGCCGCCGAGGCGGAGCGAGTGAAGTTTCGTGGGTCGCCGACGATTCTGATCGACGGCTGCGATCCCTTCGCGTCGGGCGACGAGCCGTTCGGGCTGTCGTGCAGGCTTTATCAGACACCGGCGGGAATGGCCGGCGCACCGACCGTTGAGCAACTGGGTGCCGTGCTCGCCTAAGCCGAGCAACCGATTCGGATGCGGTTGCCACTGGGGTCGGTCAGCGTGAACTCGTGCATCCCCCACGGCGTGTCGGCGATCTGCGTCACATCGAGGCCAGCCGTGACTAGACGGGCGTGCCAGTCGTCAACGTCCGGGGCGATGACGTAGCAACCCGCACGATTCGTGTCGGGCTTCATGTGTGCGCACAAGTCGAGATCGAACACGCTTTGGTCGTTGAGGCGCACGAAGGCGAAGCCGTCGTCGTACTGCTCGACTTCCAATCCAGCGGACTCGCAGAACGTGATCGCGCCAGCCATGTCCACCACGGGCAACGTCGCGGTCACGTCGATTCCGCCCGCTCTCTGCATGAGCCAACCGATGCAGATCCGACACACCTTGATGCCGTCGTAGCAGCGAAGCGAAGCGAGTGCCGATTCATCGCGCTCTTCGCCACAGCAGTAGCACTTCACAACAGCAAGCGTAAGCGATCTCACGAGCGCCAAACCGCCGCTGTTACTAGCAATCCCAGTCCGCTCCGGGTAAACGGAGCGGATGCGTCCCTGCGATAGTTCAGTCACTGCTGTATCGTTGGTTTCGTGCCTGCCGCCCTGTCACCCGATCCCGACGCTCTCGCTCGCGTCGGGATGGCGCTCGCCGATGACACACGTCGGCGTCTGCTCGTCGAGTTGATCGGCGGACCGGCATACCCCTCCGAACTCGCAGACGATCTGAACCTGACCCGCGCCAACGTGTCGAACCACCTGAGTTGTCTGCGTGGTTGCGGAATCGTGGTGGCTCGACCCGAAGGCCGACGGGTTCGGTACGAACTCAGCGACCGTCGACTCGCGAAGGTGCTGCGCGATCTTCTCCGGCTCCGACTCGCTGCTGATCCGACGCTGTGCGCGAACGCCGTGCACGACGGGTGCTGCTGATGTCCACGAATCCGGTACCGAAGCTGGCGCCGATCGTTGATGCCTGCGCCGATGACTCCTGCGCTTCCGACAAGCCCGCCGCGTCTGACCTGACTGTCGATCGTCGCCGCGTTCTGATGCGACGGGTGCGGCTGCTGGTCGCCGCGACGATCACCTACAACGTGGGCGAAGGCATCATCGCCATTTCGGCCGGGACGATCGCAGGATCCACGGCGCTGATCGGCTTCGGACTCGACTCGATGATCGAAGTCAGTTCAGCGGCGATCGTCGCCTGGCAATTCTCAGCCGCGAACCCCGAGACACGCGAGCGATTCGCGCTACGCGTCATCGCGTACTCGTTCTTCGCGCTCGCCGGATTCGTGGCGTTCGAGTCCATCCGCGCACTGCTCGTATCGGGGCAGGTCGAGCACTCCACGATCGGCATCCTCCTGGCTTCGCTGTCGCTGATCATCATGCCGTTCCTCTCCTACACCCAACGCAAAGCCGGACGCGAACTGGGCTCATCGACCGCCGTCGCAGATTCGAAGCAGACGCTGCTGTGCACGTACCTGTCAGCAGTCCTGCTCGTCGGACTTCTGCTCAACAGTCTGTTCGGATGGTCCTGGGCGGACCCGATTGCTGGACTCGTGATCGCCGCCGTGGCGCTCAAGGAAGGCCGTGAGGCATGGCGCGGCGACGCCTGCTGTGGTCCACGATGAAGGTGCACGCACCCATCCGATGCGAGCCACGCTGACCGACGAACTCGCCATGGCCCGAGACACATTCACATATGGCGCGACGGCTGGCGCTCTCTCGAACGCGCCCAAGTCCTATCGCAGCCGTGGGCATTGGATCACGTCCGAGTCCACGCCACCATGCTCCGCCTCGCATGGTACGAACGCGATCACGTCGAGGTTCGAGGCCAGGTCCTCCGACTCGTTGTCGCTGGACCCGGATCGCTCGCCAATCGCTATCCGAACGGCAACACCAGACGCGCCCGAGTGTCCGCGACCACGCCAATGGCGATCATCGACAACGACGTGCGGGCAGCGCTGGCAGAAGCCGGTCAACCCACAGCGAGGTAGCGAATCCCTGCCGATTGGCGCCATTGTTGTTCTGATCGCCTTTGCGCAACGGCGAAGCCGTGTGCGCTGGCGGTGGCAAGGGCGCCTGATCGGGGCTCAAGGTCGGGTGGAGATAGGTGATGCCAGGATCGACTGCAGCGCGGTCGGTTGGTCGGCGGTCGCGAGGCGGCCACGACCGCGGTGTCTTTCGGGTGGCTGTTGCCGTTGGCCCATGCCCGGGCTCTTGCCTTGGGTCTGCCCCTCGCGGTACGCGGGTTGCCGGGGCAATGAACGTGTGCGATGGAGTGGGGGGTCTCCCCGGCCTCTTCGGGGGCAGGCGGGCGCTGATCCCGAGGCGGTCTGTGCCTTCCGTGCTGGGACGGTGGCTCATTCGATCCGCGCGCTGGATTGGGAGTCTGATTGTCGGTAGATCTCGGCGCAGCGAGTCGAGCAGAATCCGATGATACGGTCCTCGAGTTGGTGGGGTTCAATTGCCTGGTCGAGGGCGAGACGCATTCCGCAAACGGGATCGGTTGCTGTTTGGGCGGGGTGCCCGCACGGGTCGATCTGGAAGAGTTCGATCGGGTCGAGAAATCCCTTCAGTTCCTGTGGGCCAAGGGGAATTGCTGCGAGCCCGAGCTGGCTTGCCGAAAGAGCGAAGGCTCGCGGAGCTGCAATCGTGCCCGGTGCCGCTCTCGTCGCGGCCCGCGCGGCGAGGTTCACGCTCGCCCCGAAGATGTCGCCGGATTGGTGGATGACGGTTCCGTGGTCTGCGCCGCAGCGTGCGTCGAGGCCCGCCGCGTGTTCGTGGAGTCGCTCGATGATGTTCGCTGCACAGCGGAGCCCGCTCGCGGGTGACGATGTCGTGACCAGGACACCGTCGCCGAGCGTTTTCACGAGGCGTCCGTGATCGCCGAGTGCGTTCCGGGTGATCTCGTAGAGGGCGGCGGCGGCGTCTGCTGCTGCCTGGTCTCCGTGCACGGACGTGAGCGAGGTGAATCTGACGAGGTCGACGAACAGCACTGTGACCTTGACGGTGGCGTCCTGTGATTCGAAATCGCCGGCAGCGTCTGAGGTGTGTGCGTGTCGCATCGTGACGATCTGCCGTTGTGTTCGGCGTGTCAGGTTCGGAGGAGTCGGGCGATGGCTGCGGTGGCTTCGTGGATTTTGGCGTCGCCTTCGTCCTCGCTTCGTGCCGTTGCTTCTTGGACGCAGTGTCTGAGGTGCTCGTCGATGAGTCCGACGCCGACACTTTGGAGTGCTTTGGTGACCGAGCTGATTTGGGTCAGCACGTCGATGCAGTATTTGTCTTCGTCGATCATGCGTTGTAGGCCGCGGACTTGGCCTTCGATCTTGGCGAGTCGCGCGGTGTAGTCGTCTTTGGAGAACGAGTATCCAGCCATACGAGTTCGAGCCTATTTCTCAGCGTGCAAGATCTCGTCGTCCCGTTGGTATCTGCATCGGTCGGTAGCCACGTGGCGCTCCTTGGTGTTTGGTCGCTTGTGCGAAAGGTCGGCGAGCTGGGTTCGGAAGTCATTGACGGTGCGAAGTTGTGCGTCGACTTCTGATTGCTTCTCGGTGATGAATCGGAGATCGTCGTCGCTGATCGGGCTCGGTGCGTCACGAATCGTGAGGAGTCGAGCGATGTCGTTCAGGGCGTGTCCAGCAGACTGGAGGGTGCGGATGATCGGCACGCGATCGCAGTCACAGTCGTCGTAGTTTCGGTAGTCGTTGGGCTCGCGCTCCGGGTCGGGCAGGAGCCCGATCGATTCGTAGAAGCGGATCGTTCGAGGCGTCTCGTCGACCCTGCTGGCGAATTCGCTGATGTTCATCTGGGTCCTCGCTCGCTGAGTGTCGGCCGGGATTCTCAATGGTCTCAATGATGTGCGTGCGTGGATGGCCCGCTGCTGTAGGCCACCGGGTCGGCGCTGAATGCGTCGTGGCAACGGGCAGAGCAGAAGTGATACGTCATGCCGTCGTGATCCTCGGTTGCTGCGGCGTCGGCTGCGTCGATGGTCATCCCGCAGACGGGGTCGGTCACCTGCTCGGGTTGCGGCGGCGTTTCACCTTGGCCTACTTCGACGATGGGTTCGCCGATTGCGCCGAGTTGGGCGGTGTCGATTTCGCGGGGGTGCCAGCGGCGGAGTCGGCTGGCGTTGGTGACGACGGACAGGCTCGAGGCTGCCATTGCGCCGGCGGCGATCATCGGGCTGAGTTGGACCCCGATGAAGGGGTAGAGCACGCCGGCGGCGATGGGGATGCCGACGCCGTTGTAGACGAATGCGAGGAAAAGGTTCTGGCGGATGTTGCGCATCGTGGATCGGCTGAGTGTGATCGCGGTGACAACGCCGTCGAGTGCACCGGAGATGAGGGTGATGTCGGATGCTTCGATGGCGACATCGGTTCCGGTGCCGATCGCGAATCCGACGTCGGCTTGGGCCAATGCGGGGGCGTCGTTGATGCCGTCGCCGACCATTGCGACGACTCCGCCTTCGTCCTGCAGCCGTCTGACTTCGAGGGCCTTGTGTTCGGGGAGCACTTCGGCGAGGACCCGTTCGACACCGACTTGGCGGGCGATCGCGGCGGCGGTGCGGGCGTTGTCGCCGGTGATCATCGCAACGTGGATGCCAAGCGCGCGCAGTGACGCGATCGCGTCAGCCGATTCTTCTTTGACGGTGTCGGCGACGGCGATCACACCACCGGGCTGACCGTCGAGCGCGACGAGCATTGGTGTGCGGCCCGCTTCGGCCAAGGTGTCCATCTGGGCGGACAGTGCGGTCGTGTCGATGGATGCGTCGTCGAGGAGCCGCCGGTTGCCGATGAGGATCTCGCGGCCGTCGACGATCGCGCGGATGCCTTTGCCGGTGATCGAGTCGAACTGGCTCGGCTCAGACAACTCCAGCCCGCGGTCGCGGGCGCCGGTGACGATTGCCTTGGCGAGCGGGTGTTCGGAAGACTGCTCGGCCGACGCAACCAGTCGAAGCAGGTCATCCTCGTCGACGTCATCGGATGCGACGACGTCGGTGAGTGCCGGTTCGCCGCGGGTGATCGTGCCGGTCTTGTCCAACACGATGGTCGTGATCTTGTGCGCCGTTTCCAGCGATTCTGCCGACCGGATCAAGATGCCGTGTTCGGCGCCTTTGCCGGTCGACACCATGATCGACAGTGGTGTTGCCAACCCGAGCGCGCACGGGCAGGCGATGATCAGGACTGCGACCGCCGCGACGAGTGCGAGCGTGAACGCCGGGGCCGGGCCGACGACGAACCAGGTGACGAACGTGGTGATCGCGATGAACATCACTGCAGGCACGAAGTACGACGACACCATGTCGGCCAGGCGTTGGATCGGAGCCTTGGAGCCTTGGGCTTGCTCGACGAGTTTGATGATTTGGGAGAGCATCGTGTCGGCGCCGACGTTCGTGGCCTCGAAACGGAACGCGCCGGTCTGGTTGATCGTGGCACCGATCACCGTGTCGCCGGTCTCTTTGGAGGTCGGGATCGATTCGCCGGTCACCATCGACTCGTCGAGAGTGGACCGGCCGTCGACGATGACACCGTCGACGGGGACCTTCTCGCCGGGGCGGACGAGCACCACATCACCGGCCACGACGTCTTCGATCGGGACTTCGACCTCGACACCGTCGCGGATCAATGTCGCGGTGCGGGCTTGGAGGCCGATCAGTTTGCGGATCGCTTCGCCGGTGCCTGCCTTGGCTTTCACCTCGAGAAGGCGGCCGAGCAGGATCAGGGTGATGATGACGCCGACAGCTTCGTAGTAGACCTCGCGCACGTCCGCGGGGACCGCCGACGGGGCGATCGTCACGAGCAGGCTGTAGCCGAACGCCGCGATGGTGCCGATGGTGATCAGGCTGTTCATGTCGGCGGTGCGGTGTCGCAGCGTGAGCCAGCCGGTGCGGTGGATCGGCCAGCCCGAATAGAACATCACCGGCGAGATCAACGCCAGCTGGAACCACGGGTTCAAGAAGAACTCGGGAACCCAGGTCGCGCCGAACAGGTCGACGGCCATCACGGCGAACACGACCGGTGCCGAGAGGATGGCACCGATGAGGATGCGTCGCGAGAGGTCGGCGATCTCGGCTTGGCGTTCAGCAGCCTCGTGATCCTCACCGAATGCGCTGCCAGGCGCGGGCCGGGGGACCAGCGTGTAGCCGGATTCGGCCACCGCAGCTTGCAGCTCGTCGGGGGTGACTTGGGTCGGGTGGTATCCGACGGTTGCCCGCTCGGTTCCGAAACTGACATCCACACGGTCGACGCCGGGGATCGCGCCGAGCACCGACTCGATGTTGACGACGCACGAAGCGCACGACATACCGCTCACTCTGAACTCGACCTGTTCGGTCGCCATGACGTCAGTTGTCGTCGGCCCGACGCCGACCGCGCGAGCAACATCGGGCTCGGTACTCGGCTCGATATCGCCGATGTCGGAACCCGCCGGCTCGACGACGAGCTTGCCGTGGATCATGTTCATTCCGCAGGCGAAGTCGAACTCGCCGACCTTGTCCGGAGTGAACTCCAACGTGGCCGTCCCGAACGCCGGGATCGTCTTGGATGCACCGAAGTCGGCGAACACCACCCGTGACGTGCAGTCGCCGGCCTCTTGGCGATCGAAGTTGAGTCGCAACGGAACACCCTGCTGGACGCGGATCAGGTCGGGCGAGTAGCCGCCCTTGACCGTGATGTCCACCTCCTGGACACCGCCGACAACGCTGGCCCGGCTCGCCTGTTTCGGCCCGAAGAAGAACCACCACAAGAACCCGACCAGCAGTCCTCCAGCCCCGATCACGAACACGTCGGCGACGTCCATTGAGTTCCTCCAAATAGGTGCTATTGACCAACGTACGGCCCGTCGCGAGCACGACGTAGGGCCATAGGTCCCTACCCCCATCGGGTATGCGATGTGATGGTGGTACGCACGAGACCGGCCTCTCCGGATCTGGAAGTGAGTGATCGAGATGTCCACCGACACAGCAATCCGAACCGATTCTGTGCTCGCCGCATCAGGGATTTGGAAGGCGTACCGACGAGGCGTGTGGCCGCGTCAGCGCACGTTGCAGGTCCTCAAGGGAGCCGACCTTTCGATGTCGCCGGGTGAGATCGTGGGCCTCGTCGGTGAGAACGGGTCGGGCAAGAGCACGTTGATGAAGGTGCTGGTGGGTGATCTGGCGGCTGACTCGGGAACACTCGACCGGACCGAGAGTTTTGGCTACTGCCCGCAGGTGCCGGTCTTGTACGAACGACTGACATGTGACGAGCACCTCGACCTGTTCGGAGCGGCCTACGGCCTCGAACCAGACGAGCTCGCCCGCTCACGCGAAGCGCTGTACACGGACCTGGACTTCGCCCGTTTCGCCGAGACGCGCGTCGAGGAACTCTCCGGTGGCACCCGCTCCAAGCTGAACCTGGGGCTCGCGATGTTGCACGACCCGGCGTTGTTGTGCCTCGACGAACCCTACGCGGGATTCGACTGGGACACCTATCAACGCTTCTGGGAACTCACCGCAGCACGTCGAGAAGCGGGTGCGAGTTTGCTGATCATCAGTCACTTCATTGCTGACGAGGAACGTTTCGACCGGATCTATGACCTGATCGACGGGCGAACGGTGCTGCGATGACACTCGCGCTCAGTGCCCGTTGGCTGGTCGAGTACGCACGCCGGCCGCTCAACCTGGTGCTGCTGGTCGCGATCCCCGTCATCTTCGTCACGCTGTCAGCCGGGGCGTTGACCGACTTCGCCGACATCCTGGGCGGTGTGGCCGATCTCGGTGAGGTCGAAGCCGCTACCGCCGGATGGGCGGCAGCTGTCCTGGCAGGGGTCGCCGGGTTCTTCCACGTCTCGACCTCGCGCGACGCCGACCGTCGACTGGCCGGCGCCGGGGTCGGGGCGGCACGCGTTGTTGCATCACGATTGGCCTCGACGCTCGTCCTCGCGGCACTCGCAACGATCGGGGCGTTGATCGCTCTCCGGTTGCGAACGACGGGCTTGGCCTTCACGCCTCGCGTGGTGGGCGCCACGTTCCTGTTCGCAGTGATCTACGCGGGGATCGGCGTGACGGTGGGTGCGTTGGTCCGGTCGGAGATGAACGGTTCGTTGATCGTCGTGTTCGTGTGGATCTTCGACGTGTTCTTCGGCCCGGCGATGGGCGGGCGGGCACCGGTCATCCGTGTTTTTCCACTGCACTTTCCGACCCTCGTCGTCACCGACGTGGCTTCCGGCCACTCCGGCCGGCTCGGCGATCTCGGATTGGCCGTGATCTGGGCGCTGCTCGCAACCGTGGTGGCGGCGACTTCTTTGACGCTCACCACCCGAACGCACCGCACCACCGTACGCCGCACGACCCCCGGCGTCCGTCGAATCACAGCGGCGCTGACCGCAGCGTCTCGACAGCTGCGCCGAATGCCAGCGATGTGGGTGCTGATCGTTGGGCTCCCTGTGGCATTCATCAGCGCTTCGATCGCGATCACACCCGACGATCCAACACCGGTCGAACTAGTCGAAGGGGGCCGCAGAGGTCTGCAGATCCAGTCGATGACCGACGTTCACGGAGCAGTGATGGTGCCGATCACGATCGGCTTCCTAGCGTCGCTCGCCGGGCTGTTCGTCATCGTGGACTCAGCCCAAGGCGACCGCCGACTCTCACTCAGCCACTACCGCCATGTCGAGATCCTGACCGTGCGGATGGTGGTGATCGCCGCCGCATCGCTCCTCGCGACCGGGGTTGCGGTGGCGGTGACGTCGGTCAGCTTCACTGCGGTCAGTTGGCCGATCTTCATAGCTGCCAATGTTCTCGTCGCGCTCACGTACGCCACGATCGGGGTGATCGTCGGCCCACTCTTCGGTCGACTCGGCGGTCTCTACGTGCTCTTGCTATTGCCGTTCATCGATATCGGGTTGGCCCAGAACGCCATGTTCGACGCCGCCCCGCCGACGTGGGCTCGCTACCTGCCGGCCCACGGAGCTGTGCGAGTGATGATGGACGGGGCGTTCACCCCGACATTCGACGAGACCGGAGCGCTTCTGCTTGCGTTGGCCTGGCTCGTCGCACTCACCGCGACTGCCGCAGCCGTGTTCCGCCGGGTCATCGTTTCGTAGGCGGAGGGCTCGACCTGGTGTGTCGCGGCCTTTGCGGACATGTGCTGTCATCACCGGGTACGCGCAGACCGATCTGGAGAAGGGGGGTAGGGGTAGTGACATTGGGCCCTGCACGAACGGTCAATTCGGGCGCACGATTAATAGCGAGGACCCTCAACGATGACCGTCCACCTGAAACGAGTCCAAGGAGGGCGAAGTGCTCGCCAACGAAATTCTCTCCCAAACCGACAACTGGGACCACATGAACGGTTGGGGAGGCGGCTGGATGTGGTTGTGGGGCGTCGCGATGATGACGCTGTTTGCCGTCCTCATCCTGTGGCTCATTCGCGCCGCTGGCGCGAACTCCTCGAGCCCCGCCAGCCCGCCTCGCCGCGATCCCCACGACCGGGCCCGCGAGATCCTCGGTGAACGATTCGCGAAAGGCGAACTGACGCCCGAGGAGTACCGGGAACGCGTCAGCGAGCTGCAATGACCACGAAAACATCGCCGGAGCGACCGGGTTGCCATCATTCGCTCGTTGTCGCCGCAGCCGGCAAGTACCTCAAGCGCCGCACCGCCTCCAGCGGGCCGGAACGTTCTCGCCCGCCTCGCCGTTGCAGCTGCCGATACCGACGCCGTACCTGCCGCCTCGGCAGAGATCCGACGACTACTGGTATCCGGCGGTAGCCACCGGAGACAGCACGAGACAATACTCCGCGGGCCCGGCCGTGATCGCGACGTCGCACGCCTGAATACAGCCTTCAAGTCCTCAGACGCAGCCAGACAGGCACGCTTTCAACGTTAGTTCGACCGTGTTCACCGTCCTGGCAGAGGGCCAGCGTGATGCTCGGCGTGGTCGCGCACCGGACCGCACGCCGCGCGCTGACGCCCCGATTCCCACGAGTCCCCAACGCACGCTCTTCTCCGCCCTCGTCAGAGCATTGCGTCCCTGGTCAGGGTCGGTTTCTCGCTCGCGCGTTGTCCTCTTCACTTTCATTGGCCTCGGCGACGTTGTAGCGGACGGAGAACCCGCGCGCCGCTGAGCCGTAGCGCCCGACCCCCGCCAATACCGAATCCTCTCTGTGTCAAGTAGCGGTTTCGAGCGGTGTTGGGGCGCGTGCGTTCGACCGCCGTCGCCGGCGGGCGTAACGTCGGGGTGGGTCCGGGAGTGACCTCGCCGAAGAACTGACCGTTGGGATGTGAGGTCAGTCGCGCTGGCTTCGAGACGCTCCCGTTTGTCCTCCCGGGCCCTTCTCAGTGGTCGGCGCGACGAGCGTCGATCAGCAGCTGCCGGTATGCGGCGTTGCTGATTTGACGCTTCAACGCCCGGATACCTTCACGCTTGGTCTTGCCGGCAGCGACCTTGCGGTCGAAGAACGCACGCCCTTCGGAGTGTGGCTGGCGGAGCTGGCAGATCGCAGCCATGTGCAACGCGTGGTTCAGGTTCCGGTTGCCGCGCTGCGACAGGCGGTGCACCGTTCGGCCACCGGAGGAGAACTCAACCGGCGCGGTCCCGTTGTACGCGGCGTAGTGATCGCGATTCGCGAACCGTCGGATGTCACCGGTGAAGCCGATCAACATCGCCGCGATGATCGGCCCGACACCGAACAGGTCCGTGACCGTCGTGCCAGACGCCCGGACAGCGAGGCCGATCCGCTTGTGTGACACCTTCAACTGCGCGTCAAGCGAGCGGATCTCGGCGAGGAGCTCGACCGCGAGATCGAAGCGGATCTGCTCCACCGGCGACGACGGCGACAACCCGGCGAGGAACCCGTCGACGTCAGAAGCGTTGATTTCCTTGGCGATCCCGCCAGGAGCGAGTTCGACAAGCAACGCGTGCATCCGACACACGACCTGCGTGCGCCGGTCACCAATGTCCATGTTCCGTTTCGCCAACAACCGCAGCACTTCGCTGTGACCAACCGCTTGGACCTCGCGTAGGCCGTCATGGCGCAGCGCGGTCAACGCGACCGAGCGGGCGTCGTTCGGGTCGGTCTTGTTCGACTTCGTGCTGCCCAACACACGCGTCCGCGCAGCCAACGTCGCGGGCACGTTCACGAC
>JANPCI010000424.1:0-6581 GCA_031430875.1 Actinomycetes bacterium
CCGGCCATCGACCCGGCCATCGACCCGGCGATCGGCCCGGAGTCGGAGACCTGATCGACGCCGTGCGGTATCGACTCGACAGTTCGTGGCAGCGATATCCCGGCATCGTGCTCGCCGGGTCGCCGCTGCGTCTGTTCCGCACGACGCCGGCCGGGACGGACGTGCTCGATCGGCTTGCCAACGGTGACGACGTCGAGCCATCGGTGCTCGTCGACCGGCTCCTCGATGCCGGTGCGATCCATCCCGGCGTGCCAGCACGCCCCGAGGCGCACGAGGTGACGATCGTGACGCCGCAGTTGCGTACCAGCATCGCGAGCCGCATTCATGACGACGGCCGCATCACCGTCGACGACGGATCGTTGCCACCACTTGTCGGTGCCACCCTCCGCCTCGCCATCACAAGTGGACCCGCGGCGGCTCGAAATGCGGCGCGACCATTCATCGACACCGAACTCGTGGTGTTCCTCGACGCCGACGTCGAGGTGCCGGACGGCTGGCTCGAACCGCTCCTCGGCCACTTCGACGACCCGCAGGTCGGCCTCGTGGCCGCCCGGGTCACCGGCGAAACCGGATCTCCGCTCGACCTCGGCGACGAACCAGCCCGCATCCGCTCGGGCACACGCGTGAGCTACGTGCCCGGGGCGGCCCTGGTGGTTCGGGTCGCCGCGTTCGACGACGTCGGCGGGTTCGATCCCACACTGCGATTCGGAGAGGACGTCGACTTCGTGTGGCGTCTCGACGAGGCGGGTTGGCGATGTCGATACGAACCCGCCGGAGTGGTGTGGCATGAGCCCCGAGCCACGCTCGGCGCCCGCCTGCGACAGCACGCCGGCTATGGCACGTCGGCCGCACCGTTGGCCCTGCGACATCCGGGCGCGCTGTCACCGGCGCGGTTCAACGGATGGACGGCATTCGTGTGGGTGGCGATCGCCGTCGGACATCCCGTGGTCGGCGGCGCTGCGGCCGTCGGGAGCTCGCTCGCCCTCGGCCGCAAGCTGCCCGACGTACCGCGGGCCGCATCGTTCACGCTCGCCATGCGCGGGCACCTGCTGGCCGCGCGGCAGATCGCCGATGCGGTACGGCGAGTCTGGTGGCCGATCGTGCTGGTCGGCTCAATCGTGTCGCGGCGCATGCGGTGGATCGCACTCGCCTCGGTCATCGCCGACGTGCGAGCAGCGCCGACCGACATCGCCTACGGATGGGGCGTATGGCATGGCATGGTACGCCACCGCACGAGCGGTCCGATCGTTCCGCACGTCAGCGCGTGGCCGGGGCGCCGGCCACGGCCTGAATGACTGCTTCGTCGACCGCCGGGACTTCCTGACGGGCCTCGACGAGCGCTTGACGAAGACGTTCGCTGATGTCGTTGCAGTCGGCGCATCCCCAGATGGCGCTGTAGGCAATACAGCCGAGGCAGATCGCGAAGGCCGCTTCGAGTGTGGCGGCTGCTGCGAGCATGGCGATCAGCCCCCAACTCACCGCCGGGGCGTCGAGCATCCAGGCGACAGAGGCCAGCGCGGTGAACCCGAGTCCGATGGCTTGGGCGAAGCGCTTCGGCGGGCCTGGAACCTGACGGGAGTGGAACGCCGCGCCACGACGAGCCTCGATACGTGGTGTGGCGAATCGTGTGGCGAACTGTCCAAGCGGCGACAGAGTGGGCCCGGTCGCCACCCGGGCGAGGAAGCCGTACGTGAGCGGGATCAGTATCCATCCCTCCCGCAGGATCAGGAACGCAAGCGCCATTGTCACCACACCGGCCGCCACGATGCGAGCAGAGGTCTCGTTGACGGGGTCGGGAAACTGGAACAGCTTGCTCAGATTCACGAACCGAAGGGTATCGCCGACAAACCCGATCAATACAGTCGGGATTCGCTCGGCCCAGACCCGTCGACTTCGTCTCGACGTTGCGTGAGCGCAGATCACCGCCCACAACGTTCTCGCTCACACAAATCTGTGGTCCAGTGTTTGTGTGAGCGCAAATCACCACCGCCGACGTTGTCGCTCACACAAATCGTTGTTCACACGAATCTCGGTACGACCTCGAAGCGCCACTACCGTCGTGAAGGTGACGATCAGGCTGACCATTCGGACCGCGCTGTGGCGCAGTCATGTGGCGAGCGTCGTCAACGGCGTCGATGGACTCGTTCCTGTCGTGAAGGGCAACGGCTACGGCTTCGGCCGCCTCGAATTGGCCCGGCTTGCGTCGGAGTTCACCGACACCGTCGCCGTCGGCACCATCCACGAACTCGACGGGTTGCCCGATGGCCTCAACGCCATCGTGCTCACCCCCACCCTCTCCCCTCCCCGGTCGTCAACGTCACCCGTACTCACCGTCGGCAACCGAACCCACGTCGAGGCACTCGCGGGCTGGCCGGGGCGGGTGCTCGTAAAACTCGCATCATCGATGCACCGGTACGGACGCGGCTCCGAGTTGCTCGACGACGCTCGACGAGCCGGTCTCGACGTGGTGGGTGTCAGCATCCATCCGCCGATCGCCGGCAGCGCCGACGACCACCGCCGCGAGATCGTCGACCTGCTCGATGGCATCGACCCCACCGTCGCAGTCTGGGTGAGTCACCTCGATCCCGGCACCTACGCAACGCTGCCCGACACCCACTCGTACCGGCTGCGGCTCGGCACCGGGCTGTGGCACGGCGACAAGTCGTTCCTCCATCTCGACGCCGATGTACTCGACGTCCGATCGATCACGTCGGGCAACACAGCGGGATATCACCAGGGGCCCGTTCACGGTGACGGCCACCTCGTGATGATCGGAGCCGGAACTGCCAACGGAGTGAGCCCACTCGCCGATGGCCGCAGCCCCTTCCACTTCGAACGCCGGCGCCTCGACCTGCATGAATCGCCCCACATGCACACCTCGATGACGTTCGTCCCGCTGGGCGATCCGCTCCCCACCATCGGCGACCGGATCGATCTGCAACGGCCGCTCACCACGACGCTCGTCGACGAGTACGTCTGGAAGTGACCGCACCGGCCTCGACGGCTGCCGCCACCAGCGCGGCCGAGCGCCTCCCCGGCCCGGATGTCGTGAGGGCCGTCGCCCTGATCGGCGTGGTGGTCATGAACTACCACGGCTACCTCATCCTGCGCCGCGACGGCCCACCCGGCACCGGTTGGTTGGAAGATCTGCTCGACCCCTGGGACGGACCGATGGCGACGCGGTTCGCCGCAACGTTCGTGCTCGTCGCGGGCGTCGGCGTGACGCTGATGACCACACGAAGTGTCGACGCCCGCCGGCTCGCTCGCACTGCTGACGACATCGACTGGGCGAGTGACAGGGTTCGGGCAATGCGGTGGCGGTTGGTTCGCCGAGGACTGCTGCTGTACGTCACCGGATTCTTGCTCGAGGAGATCTGGCCCGGCACGATCATCCTGTACTACGGCGTGATGTTCGTCCTCGCCGCAGCCATGTTCACCTGGCGGAGCCGATGGCTGATCGTTGTTGCTGTGGCGGCAGCGATCGGCGGGGCGCTCATTCGATTGTGGCGCTACGAACAGGAGCGTGATGGCACCAGCACGACGTGGTTGACCGAGCCCGAGAAGGGTTCGCTGCGCGACCACATGTTCGGCGTTGCCGTCAACGGCACCCACCCGTTGCTGCCGTGGCTCGCGCTCCTGTGCGCCGGCATGGTGCTCGGTCGGCTGGTGCGCACGACGTGGTGGCGGTCCGCCGCGCTCGGCGCCGGTCTCGGACTCGTCGGGTTCGGGTGGTTGGTGTCGTCGCAGGCCGCGACGAGGTTCGAGGACGTCGCTCTGTCGATCAACCCGCTCGACCGCGGTGTCGTCTATACGGCCAGCGCGCTCGGCACCGCGCTCGTCGCCTACGCGAGCATCGACTGGCTCGCCAATCGGTACCCGGTCGCAACCGACCCACTGCGCTGCGCCGGGCAGATGACCCTGTCGCTCTACATCGCGCATGTCCTCGTCTTCAACCTGGTCGTCGACTGGCTGGGGTGGATCGAACCGGCAGGGGTGAAGGTGGCGTTGGCGTTCGCCCTGGGGTTCTGGATCGTGGGGATCGTCACTGCGGTTGCGTGGCGACGTCGAATCGGAATGGGACCCGCCGAACAGATCTACCGCGCGATCGGAGGCTGAGCGCCGGGCCGAGCGTCACCGGGCTGAGCGTCACCGGGCTGATCGGGCGGCTCGCCGCAGACCTCTCCACCCAACGGCACCCGCGCCGATGAGCGGCCCCTGCTCGCCGAGACGAGTTGGTGTGATCCGTGCCCCTCGGCTGTACACCGTCCGGGCTCCGTCATCGAGAGCGACCTGGGCCGCGTGGAAGAAGGTCGAGCCGAACCCGAGGGCCACGCTCCCACCCACCACCACGAGCGAGAGATCGAACGTGTTGCACATCAGCGCCGCGGCGCGCCCGACGACGTCGCCGGCGCGTTGCATGATCTGGAACGACGGTTCGGTCGCCGGACGTCCGGTGATCGCATCGATCGCCGCGCCGGAGGCCTCGGCGTCGAGACACCCCTGGGTGCCGCAGTAGCACCGTCGTCCGCCCGGCTCGACGATGACGTGACCGATCTGTCCGGCCTGGCCGGACTCGCCGTCGAGGAGATCGCCGTCGAGTACGACGGCGCCGGAGATGCTGCCCGACACTGTCACCGCAAGAAAGTTCGGATGACCCTGCGCGGCACCGAGCCAGCCCTCCGCGAGTGCCAGCGCCTTGGCATCGAGCTCGCCGTGCACCGTGAATCCCGTCAGCTCCTCCAGTCGGCTCCGCAACGGGAAGTCACGCCACGCCGGAACGCTGATCGGCGTCACCAGATCGAGTCGTCGGGTCACGAGGCCGCCGCTGCTGACGCCGACACCGATGATGCGTGCATGGTGTCGGTTGGGCAACTGCGCAACGAGATCCGCCACGACTCCGGCGAGCGCTGTGTAGTTCGACTCCGGCCCGACGTCGATTTCAATCGGTGCCGATCGCCGGTCGATGAGGACCCCTCTCGCCGTGACAAGACCCGCCTGGAAACTGTGGGCACCGACATCGACAGCGAGAATCACATCGGTCGGACGCTGCGGATCGCTGGCGAGCGGGTCGCGCAGTGTGACATCGGACATGGCGAGGCGAACCGTAGCTGGATGCCAACTCGTAAATCGGACCGCTACGGTCTGGTCGTGCAGCGAGAATCTGGTCAACCCAGCCGCTCGACGTGCCGATAGCGACCGTGTCGGGCTGCCCGACCGCCCACGGAATGACATCCCCGCCATGAGACCGAACGCACCGATTCGATGAGCGCCGCGAAGTCCGTGCGTGCGCGCCGACGGTGCGCTGCCATCACGGCGATGACCCTGGTGTCGATGGTGTCGATGGTGTCGCAGGCACATGCCGTCGACGAACCGACCGAGACTCCGACACCCGTCACCACGACACCTGACACCACCACGAGCATGCCCACGACGAGCATGCCCACGACAACAGCGCCCGGCCCGACAACCATCTCACCGGCAACCACCTCGCCGGCAACCACCGCACCGGCAACCACCGCGCCGGCCGTCGCCACCCCGGACACGCCAGAGATCCCCGCGCCGGGTACGACGGTGCCCGAACCAGCGCAACGCAACGTGCAGGTGCTCCCGGCCCAGATCGCCAACATTCTGGCGACGATTCGTTACGTCGAGTCTCGGGGCAATTACAGCGCGCCACCCAACAGGGGCAACGCGTCGGGTGCGTACCAGTTCATCGCCTCGACGTGGAACAACTACGGCGACTACCCGCACGCCTACCTTGCGCCGCCGGAGGTTCAGGACGAGCGCGCGGCGCTCGACGTCAATCGTTTCCTGGCCCAGTGGAACAACGATGTCTCGATGATTCCGGTCATGTGGTACTTCCCACGAGCGTCGCGTGAGGTCGCCCTGATGGACATCGTTCCGGTGCCCTCGGCGGGCAATGTGCTCACGGTACGCGAGTACCAGCAGCGCTGGTTGGGTGTCTGGGCATTCCTGTCCGGCCAGCCGATTCCGCGACAGCTGACGCTCGGAGAAGCCCTCGCGCGCTTCGGCCTTCCTCCCGAACTTCCAGCGGGACAGGCGATCAATCCGGCGGCCCCGGCCATCGAACGCAAGGCCACAATCGCGTTCCCGGTGATCGGTCCGTCACGACTCGCCGCACCTGACTGCGGCGACGCCCAAGACGTCGCGCAGAACGCCGGGGCCGGTGCCGGGGCGACACCTGAGGAGCTCGAAGCGGCCGGCCTCTGCGCTGAGGAGGCACCCGGGATCGTGTTCGGCGTGAAGCTGCAACCGGTGGTCTCGGTGGCCGATGGTGTGGTCACCAACGTCGCCGACGAGCCGGGCGACACCATTTCGGTCACCGTCACCGATGGCAACGGACGCAGCTACAAGCTCGCCGGGTTCAACAACGACAACCCGGGAACCAACGACGACGCCGCACCGCCCCACTTGCGGCTGTCGGCGTTGGCGAAGGTCGGCTCGAGTGTCCGCGCCGGTCAGGTTCTCGGTTTCATGGGCGACTCCAGCCCCCTCCCACTCGGCATTCGTTCCGACGTGCCCACCGATGCCACGGTCGAGATCGCGACCGACTCGGTGGC
>JANPCI010000425.1:0-6095 GCA_031430875.1 Actinomycetes bacterium
ACGCTGCGCTCCCCCACGCCCGTGACCTCGGCAACGCCTTCCAGCTCACCAACTTCCTGCGCGACATCGACGAAGACCTCGACCGTGGTCGCCAATACATCCCGCTCGAGGACAGCAAGCGATTCGGCGCCGACCTCACCACCCGGCAGGTCACCCCTTCATTCGTGCAGTTGATGCAGTTCGAGATCGACCGCTGTCGCGCCCTGTACCGGTCGGCCGAAATCGGCATCGCCATGTTGCCCGACCAATCAGCCAAGAGTGTGCTCGCCGCGCACACGCTCTACGGCCGGATCCTCGGCAAGATCGAGGCCCAGCACTACGACGTGTTCTCCACGCGCGCCAGCGTGTCGACCACCGAGAGGGCGCTGATGGTCACCAAGCTCCTGCTCCCGTGACCCCCACCAACCAACCCACCCCCGTTCTCGTGAACAAGAGCGCTGCCAGAGCGCGCATTTGTTCACGAGTTGCGGCGGCGACGGGGGTGGTGACGGTTGCGGGGATGATCGCAACGCCCTTGTTGGCGCAGGGTGGGCGCGCGCGGCGGGTCCTGTCGACGGTGGTGGTGGTCGGATCGTTCACCACCACTGCGGCGAACGCTGTACGGCGATGGGGAGCGCCCCGCGCGGCGACTGCCGGAGCGGTGACCGCAGTTGCGACGACGATCGTCGAACGCGTCGGCACGCAAACCGGTCTGCCGTTCGGTCGGTACTCGTATACGGGCGCGCTGCAACCACAGGTCGCCCACGTGCCGGCAATCGTTCCGCTCGCGTGGTTCGCAATGGGCCTCCCGGCACGCGAGGCGGCTCACGCGGCGCTCGGCGAACATTCGACGCCGGCCCGACGCATCGCGCTCGGCTCGGCCGCACTCACGGCGTGGGACCTGTTCCTCGACCCCCAGATGGTCGGCGAAGGGTACTGGGTGTGGGCGCGCCGAGGGTTGTACCGCGGTATCCCGCTCGGCAACTTCGTCGGATGGTTCGTCACCGGGCTCGGCGTGATGGCTGCACTCGAAACGCTGTTGCCACCTACCTCGTACATCGACGGGTCGGCCGACGCCGACGGTGCGCTCGTTGGCGAGTACACCTTGATGGGTCTGATGGAGACCGTCGGGTTCGCCCGGTTCTTCCGTGACCCAACCGTTGCCGTCGTCGGGGGGCTCGGCATGCTGCCGATTGCCGTTGCGGCGCTGATCGGCAAGGCTCGGGTCTGAAACCGTGGCGAGGGTAGCAATCATCGGAGGAGGCGTTGGCGGACTGGCCACCGCCATCCGCCTGCAGACGCTCGGGCATCACGTCACGCTCTTCGAACGTAACGAGGTGGTCGGCGGCAAGCTCGCCCACTACGTGCGCGACGGCTACGCGTTCGACCTCGGCCCATCCCTCATCACGCTGCCCCACCTGTTCGACGAGGTGTTCCGCACCGCGAAGACAACGCTCGCCGAACAAGTCGAACTCGTGCGACTCGATCCACAGTTCAGCTACCGCTGGAGCGACGGCTCGACCCTGACGGTTTCCGACAACAACGACGACACTGGCGCTGCATTCGAGGCCTTCGCTCCAGGTGCCGGCGAGCAGTGGCGGGCGTTCGATGCTCGGGGTCGCCGGATCTGGGATGTAGCGGAGCGAACGTTCTTCGCCGGGCCGATGTCGAACCCGTGGTTACTGGCGAAGCGGTTGCGGTCGCCGTTCGACCTCACGGCCATCGATCCGTTGCGCACGCTGCATCGTTCGGCCGGATCCTTCTTCGACGATCCGCGGCTCGTCCAGTGGGCCGACCGCTACGCCACGTACTCCGGTTCATCGCCGTACGCCGCGCCGGCAACGCTCGCCTGCATCGCGCACATCGAGGCTCGGTACGGATGCTGGTATCCGATGGGCGGGCTCGATGAACTCCGCAATGCATTCGTATGGGTCGCCACCGAGGTCGGCGTCGACATTCGCACCGGGACGGAGGTCGTGTCGATCGAGGCAGACGAGCGCGTCACGGGGGTTGTGCTTGCCGACGGCACCCACGAGCGGGCCGACATCGTGGTCGCCAACACCGATGCCGAGCACCTGTACGCCGATCTCCTGCACGACAGCGCAGCACTCGCACGGGTACGGCGGGCCAAGCGATCAACGAGTGGATTCGTGTTGTGCCTCGGTGTCAGAGGACTGACGCCCAGACTGACCCACCACAACGTCTGGTTCTCCAACAGCTACCAATCCGAGTACGACCAACTCGACGCGGGGCGTCTTGCGGACGACCCCACGATCTACGCCTGCGTGTCCGCGGTGACCGATCCGAGCCAAGCCCCCGACGGCTGCGAGAACTGGTTCCTCCTCGTCAACACACCGCCGGGTGTCGAGGTCGACGCAGATGCCTACGGTGATCTGGTCCTCGATCGGCTCGCTGCACATGGAGTCGACCTGCGACCGCGAATCGAGTTCCGACACACGATGACGCCGACCGACATCGCCGCCCGCTACCGGTCGCCGGGCGGCGCCATCTACGGGACCTCGTCGAATGGAAAGCGGGCGGCGTTCGTCCGGCCGGCGAACCGCGGGTCGAAGCCGGGTCTGTACCTGGTCGGCGGGTCGAGCCATCCCGGCGGCGGGCTCCCCCTGGTGACGACGAGCGCGAAGATCGTCACCGAAATGATCACCGCCGACCTCGTACGATGAGCAAGTTGCGCACGATCGTCCGCACGGCATCGATCGGCCTGCGAGTCGGCGCCGGCACGGTAGCGGTGTCGAAGCTCATGAGGGCAGCCATCGTGGCGCCACCCGTGCGCCCAACACTCACCCCGCTGCAGTCGATCAGCGTCGTGATCCCGGCGCGCGACGAAGCCGCCCGGATCGGTCCGCTGCTTGCGGCGGTCATCGGCGCGCCGCGCGTCAGCGAGGTGATCGTGGTTGACGACCAGTCGAGCGACGCGACCGCCGACATCGGGCGACGCGCCGGCGCCACCGTGATCGGGGGCTCGGCACCACCCGACGGGTGGGCCGGCAAAGCCTGGGCGCTGCAGCAGGGCATCGAGGCATCGCGGTCGGATTGGGTGGTGACACTCGACGCCGACACGCGACCCGATCCGAGACTCCCCGGTGCTCTCGTCGCGCGGGCGACAGGCGACCGCTTCGAGTTTCTGACCGTGGGGGGCCGCTTCGACCTCCCGACCGCCGGCAGCCGTTGGCTCCACGCCTCCATGCTGACGACGCTCGTGTACCGATTCGGGCCGCCCGGTGTGCCCTCCTCGCGACCCGATCGCACGATGGCCAACGGCCAGTGCATGGCGTTCGAACGTCGTTGGTTCCTCGACATCGGTGGCATGACATCCGTCAGCGGCGAGGTCGTCGAAGACATCGCGCTCGCTCGCCGCCTCGCCACCGATGGATGGAGGGTCGGCTTCCTCGATGCCGGCGAACTGCTCGATGTTCGTATGTTCGAGTCGTTCGGTGACGTGTGGACCGGGTGGGGAAGATCACTGTCGCTCCCGGGCATCGATTCCCGCTACCGACAGCTGTTCGATCTCGCTGTGGTCGTGCTCGCTCAGGTGCTCCCAATCCCTCGGCTGCTCACCCGCCGTGGTGACGTGGTCGACGTGGCGCTCGCCGCGCTCCGACTCGGAACCCTCGCCGGTACCCGAACGGCGTACACCCGCAACGACGCTGCGTACTGGCTGAGCCCACTCGCCGACCCACTCGCGGCAATCGCCATCGCCAGGGGGATCGCCCGCCGTGGCCGCCAGACCTGGCGCGGCCGCAGCTACGGCTGATCGATCGCCGAGGCTCGCCGATCTCCGAGTGCGGCCATCGCGAATCGCAGTCCGATGAACGTCATCAACACGCCGGTGGCAGCAGTGCGATACGGCCCCTCGATCACGAGTTGGACGACCGGGAACGCGAAGAATCCGGCGCGGGCGGCGATGGCGAACGATCGAGTGACGGCGAACACGACCAGCAGCAGTGCGATCGTCACCGCGAACGGCAGCGGAGCAAATACGGCGGCGCCGCCCGCGAACGTGAGGATGCTTCGTCCGCCCCGAAACCGGGCGAAAATGGGGAAGGCGTGGCCGACCATCGCAGCCCCCGTGCCGACGTAGGCCATGCCCCACACACCGGGGTTGGCGAGTGCAAGGCCAACAAGAGCGGCGACGACCCCCTTGAGCGCATCACCGATGAAGATCGGGATCGATGCGCGCTTGCCGAGGGTCTCGCGGGCGTTCCAGTACCCGGGGTTGCGGTCGCCGACCGTTCGCAAGTCGATCTTCGCCTGGCGGGCGGCGACGAGGTTGGCGATCGGGATCGAGCCGACGAGGTAGCCGATCACCACCGTGATGGCGACGTCGACGGCGGTCTCGGAGCCCATTGGTGACAGCATGGCCGATGCATGGCCCGGATTGCATCGTTCCACCTCGTTCGCGAGCCGGGGTGGAAGACCCCGTTGGCGCTTGCTCGGCTCGGGACCGACCGGCTCTGGCTGCGCCGCACCCGTGGACTCGTCTTCTGGCGCCTGCTCGGCACGGGATCTGGTGACAACACGGGGTCTGGCGCTGATTTCTCGCGGAGTGCGCTGTTCGCCGTGTGGGAGGACGAGGCCGCATTGGATGAGTTCCTTCGGGCGAGTCACATTGCCCGACGGTGGCGAGGCGCCGAGGAGAGCTGGCACGTGCGGCTACGCGGCGTCGGCGGTCACGGACGCTGGCGGGGTGTCGATCCGCTCGACGGCCTCACGACTGGATCAGCCACCGGACCGGTGGCGATCATCACTCGCGCCGATGTGCGTCGGCACTCGTGGAAGGCGTTCGGTACGGCCAGCAATGTGGTCGATGCCGAGTTGCACACCGCTGCGGGTCTGATCGACGTCGTCGGGATCGGCGAAGCACCGGTCGGTCGTCTGGCAACGTTCAGTTTGTGGGAATCACAGGCAGCGGCACGAACCTTTGCGTACTCGATGCCCGATCACATCGAGGTGATGCGGCGAACCCGTGACGAGGACTGGTACGCCGAGGAGATGTTCGCCCGGTTCGAGCCGTACGAGTCGACCGGCACCTGGGACGGTCGCGACCCGTTGGCGCATCGATCAACGTGATCGGCTGAATGTCGCCCAGCGTTCGGCGAGGTCCCATTCGGTGATCCACCGGTCGAGATACGCCAAGTCCAAGGCGGCGTCGGCTTCGAGGATCGACCGGACGTCGTCGCGGTCACGCGAGCGCCACGCGATCAGCTTGTGGATGATCACGTCTTCCACGGTCAGCACGTGGTCCACCGCGCGTTGGAGCGCCTCGCGTTGGTAGGCAACCACCGGCAGGAGGATGTCGATCGACTCGGCGCCGCGATGACACCGGATGAGATGGGCAGGTTCACCCTCATCGGCGATGACGTCGACCGCGTAGCCGGCGCTGACGAGCACGGCCACGAGGTCGGGGTGGTGGGTTGCCATCGTGTCGACATCGGTCGTGAACCGCGGCGTCGCCCGATACCGATTGGCAGCGAGCGCCCCGACGAGCGTCCACTCCACTCCGAGTTCGTCGAAGACCTCAGCGATCGATACGAGCCATGCCGAGGGACTTTGCTCGGTCATAGAGACCCTCCTCCGGCGCTCGATCCACGAGCGGCTCGACGCCGTGACGGGCGCGGTCGACGTTGATCGCGTCGAGAATCGCACGCCGCTGCTGAGGTGTACCGCGGTCGTCGGTCTCGCTGTCGGCGAGGTCACGAGCAAGACGAGCCATCTTCGCCCGATCGCTCTCGCTCACCATGGAGCTCACGCTACTCCGTCGACTCCTTCGGCATCAGCGGCCAGTATCGATTCGACCACCGGCGCGGCGACCCGAGGACCTCACCGATATCATCACGCACTGCGCCTTGCGCGCCCAGATAGCTCAGTCGGTAGAGCAACGCATTCGTAATGCGTAGGTCGTCGGTTCGATTCCGATTCTGGGCTCCACCAAACACCAGCTAGATGGCTATTTCTGGCGCTTCGGATTTCAGCGTGGAGTCGCGGCCAGGAGTGACCAGTCGGGTCGTCCGGCGTAGAGCAAGGCTCGGGTGCGGTAGTTCTGCCAGTTCGTGATCCCGAACGCGACGCGCTTGATGCGTTTGATGAGATTGTTG
>JANPCI010000426.1:0-11047 GCA_031430875.1 Actinomycetes bacterium
CGAAACGGGCTGCTTCTTACCGGACGTGGGCATGTCGGGGCCGATGCCGGGGATGTCACGCCCGGGCAGTAGGCCGTGCCAGTAGAACGGCTGGAACATCAACTTGCCGAGGTGGTTGACCCGCGACTCCTTGAGCAGCGGCAGACCGATCGGACCGGGGTAGTGGCCGGTCACGGGCTCGTTCTCGTAGTTGAAGTCGATGAGCAACGCCTTGGAGAACCCAGTCTCGATGAAACAGTTGGCGTGGCCGTCGTAGCTGTGCTCGATGGGCTTGCCGTCCAGGAACGCCTCCATGTTCTCCACGAGCACTTCGCCTTCGAAGTGCGTGACGGATCCGGCCTTCGACGCGGGGAGATCCGCGGCGTCGCCGACCACGAAGATGTTCGGCTTGATCTTCGACTGCAGCGTTGCGTTGTCGGTCGGGATGAACCCCAGTTCGTCGCCGAGGCCTGGCGAGTTCGCAACGTACGTCGCACCACCGTGCAGCGGGACTACGACCGCGATGTCGAAGTCGATCTCGCGCCCGTCGTATCCGATCAGCTTGCGGGCCTCGCCGTCGACCTCACCCGTGTTGAATTCGGTGACCAACTCGATGCCCTTCTCGTCGAGCAACGAACCCAACGTCGCCGAGGCGGTCGGCTTGGTGAACGCAGCGTCGAGCGGGGTGACGTAGGTGATGGTCACGTCGTCTCGCACGCCCTTGTCGGTGAAGTACCAGTCGGCGAGGAACGCGAACTCGAGCGGGGCCACCGGGCACTTGATGGGCATGTCGATGACATTGATCACGAGGTGGCCGGATTCGAATTCATCGAGCTTGGCGGCAAGCGCCATCGAGCCCTCCATGTCGTAGAAGGTGAACACCGACTCCATCCAGCCGGGGCCGGTCAAGCCCTCGGTCTCCTCGGGCTGCAGCACCGCACCCGTAGCCACCAGCAGCACGTCGTAGTCGAGTGTCATGCCGTTCTCGAGGGTCACCGTGTTCGCCTCGATGTCGACAGACTCGATCGGACACTGGTGATAGTGGATCCCCTTCTTGAGCTGTCGATCGCGTTTGCGGACGATCTCGTCGGGCTCGGTCAGGCCGAACGGAATGAACAGCAGCCCAGGTTGATACACGTGGCGATTGTCCTGATCGACGATGTCGATGCGGAGGTGGTCGTCCTTGTACTTCTTGCGGAGCCGGTTCGCCGCCAGCGTGCCACCCGTCCCGGCGCCGAGGATCACGAGGCGCTTCTGCCTCAGTGCCATATCAGTCATGACATCTCCAATCCTGCACCCCGCAACGATTGCGAAGGCCTCTCACTTCGACGGTACGGGGGACGAACCGGGCTCACCACGGCCTTTCGTCCCAATCCCCAGGGGGTATCCAAGACCGAGTGGGTTCGCAAACGTCACGTTTGACCCGGCACCGTGTGACGGTTGGTCGGGTGGGGGTCGGTACCATCGGGCGCCGTGACGAGCCGGCCCGCCTACATCGCGTTCGAGGGCGCCGAGGGGTGCGGCAAATCGACGCAGGCGAAGCAGTTGGCGGCCACGATGAACGCCGTCCTGACACGCGAGACCGGCGGAACACCAATCGGAGCTCGCATCCGCGAGATCCTCCACGACACGAGCGTCCACAACCTTGCGCCGCGGGCCGAAGCGCTCCTGACCGCGGCCGACCGAGCCCAACACCTCGCCGAGGTCGTCATCCCTGCGCTCGAAGCCGGCACTCCGGTGGTCACCGACCGATCGGTGTACTCGTCGCTCGCCTACCAGGGGTATGGCCGCGAGCTCGACATCGACGAGATCCGCCACCTCAACGAATGGGGCACCGGCGGACTCTGGCCGTCGACGGTCGTCTTCCTCGACACGCCCGACGAAACGATCGCCGAACGCATGAGCGTGCGCGACCTCGACCGTTTCGAAGCAGCAGGTGACGAGTTCCACGCCCGCGTGCTCGCCGGCTTTCGCACCATGGCCGCAGCGGATCCTGATCGCTGGATCACGGTCAAGGCGGCCGGCTCGGTCGAACGTGTTGCCGACGAGATCCACCATGCGCTGGTAGCCCGGGGAGTGCTGTGAGCCAAGCGGGCCCCGTGTGGGACGACGTCGTTGGCCAACCCGACGCCATCGCCCGGCTACGTGCGGCTGCCGACAACGGGCCCGTGCATGCCTATCTCTTCGTTGGTCCTGCCGGGTCGACGAAGATGCAAGCCGCCCGCGCGTTCGCGACACGGCTGATCACGGGTGGCGAAGATGCCGACGAGCGCGATGCCCGACTGATCCTGAAGGGCGAGCATCCCGATGTCCACGAGGTTCGACGCGTCGGTGCCGCGATCTCGAAGGATCAGGCCGACGAGATCGTGCGCGCTGCTTCGCTCTCGCCCGCAGAGGGGCCGTCGAAGGTGATGATCCTCGAGGAGTTTCATCTCCTCGCAGCCACGGGCGCGGCACGACTGTTGAAGACCATCGAAGAACCGCCCGACTCGACGACGTTCCTGATCCTCGCCGACTTCATCCCGACCGACCTGATCACGATCTCGTCGCGATGCGCTCGGATCGACTTCCGCGCAATCGGCCCTGATGTGATCGCCGCCCGGCTGCTGACCGAGGGGATCAACCCCGCTGCTGCGATGACGGCTGCACGCGCCGCTCACGGCGACCTCGATCGGGCTCGTGTGCTCGCCACTGATCCCGCGCTGTCGGAACGGCGCGCCGCGTTCGCCGGCACGCCGCATCAACTCGACGGCAGCGGTGCCGTCGCGATGCGGGCCGCGGCAGAGCTCCTTGCGTCGATCGACGCGGCCGCTGAACCCCTCGCCGTTCGACACGCCGTCGAGGTCGCCGAACTCGACGAGCGGATCAAGGCCTACGGCGAACGCGGCAGCGGCAAGAAGCAGCTCGACGAGCGACACAAACGCGAGCTGCGACGCCACCGCACCGACGAACTTCGCGCCGGTCTTGCCGCGATGGCCGGCACCTATCGCGACACCGCGATCAGCGGCGGCACGACCGACATCGACGGATGTGCCCACGCCGTCCACCGGATCCACCGGGCCATCGAAGCCCTCGACCGCAACCCCAACGAGAAGCTCCTCCTCGAATCGCTCCTCTGGTCGCTCCCCGACGCCCAGGGCACCCGCTGATTCCCCAGTGGGTCAGACGCCAATCGCGATTCGTATTCCCGAACATCTTGATCTTTTTGTCACGCGGTCGCTGACGGAGGTCGTCCACGGGTGCCGGTAGGGTTGGCGCACGGAATCCCACTTCGTGGAAAGGGCAACTCCATGTTCGAACGCTTCACAGACCGAGCTCGCCGAGTTGTCGTGCTCGCTCAAGAGGAGGCTCGCCTCCTCAATCACAGCTACATCGGCACCGAGCACATCCTCCTCGGGCTCATTCACGAGGGCGAAGGCGTCGCGGCCAAGGCCCTCGAAAGCCTCGGCATCTCCCTCGAAGCCGTCCGCAGCCAGGTCGAAGAGATCATCGGCCAGGGTGGTTCGTCGCCGTCAGGCCACATCCCGTTCACCCCGCGCGCGAAGAAGGTGCTGGAGCTCTCCCTGCGAGAAGCGCTGCAGCTGGGCCACAACTACATCGGCACCGAGCACATCTTGTTGGGCCTGATCAGAGAGGGCGAGGGCGTTGCCGCACAGGTGCTCGTCAAGCTCGGCGCCGATCTGTCACGCGTGCGACAGCAGGTCATTCAACTGCTGTCGGGCTACCAGGGCCCTGCCGGCTCCACCGGTGGCGGGCGCAGCGAGCAGACCCCGGCAAGTGCCGGCGTCGGCGCCAGCAAGGGCGGCGACGACGAAAAGGGTGGCAACAGCCAGATCCTCGATCAGTTCGGCCGCAACCTCACCCAGGCCGCCCGCGAGGGGCAGCTCGACCCTGTGATCGGTCGCACGAACGAACTCGAACGCGTCATGCAGATCCTGTCGCGACGCACCAAGAACAACCCGGTACTGATCGGCGAGCCCGGCGTCGGCAAGACCGCGATCGTCGAGGGCCTCGCCCAGAAGATCGTCAACAACGACGTCCCCGACACGCTCACCGACAAGCAGCTGTACACCCTCGACCTGGGCGCACTCGTTGCCGGCTCGCGTTACCGCGGCGACTTCGAAGAGCGCCTCAAGAAGGTGCTCAAAGAGATCAAGACTCGCGGCGACATCCTCCTCTTCATCGATGAGATCCACACCCTCGTGGGTGCCGGCGCCGCTGAAGGGGCCATCGACGCAGCGTCGATCCTCAAGCCGATGCTCGCCCGTGGCGAGTTGCAGACCATCGGCGCCACCACCACCGACGAGTACCGCAAGCACGTCGAGAAGGACGCCGCCCTCGAGCGTCGCTTCCAGCCGGTGAAGGTCGCCGAACCAACGCTCGCGCACACCATCGAAATCCTGAAGGGGATCCGCGACCAGTACGAGGCTCACCACCGCGTCACGATCACCGACCAGGCACTCGTCGCCGCAGCCAACCTCGCCGACCGATACATCGCCGATCGCTTCCTGCCCGACAAGGCCATCGACCTCATCGACGAAGCCGGCTCACGTCTGCGCATCAAGCGCATGGCAACCCCGCCTGACCTGCGTGAGATCGAAACCAAGCTCAGCGACGTGCAGGAAGCCAAGAAGCGCGCCGTCGAAGAGCAGCAGTTCGAAGAGGCCGGCCGCCTTCGCGATCAGGAGAAGACCCTGCTCGAGGAGAAGGCACAGAAGGAGACCGAGGTCCGCGCCGAAGGCGTCGACCTGTTCGACGAGGTCGACGAAGAGGCCGTTGCCGAGGTGCTGTCGCTGTGGACCGGGATCCCGGTGTACAAGCTCACCGAAGAAGAGACCGAGCGTCTGCTGAAGATGGAGGAGAACCTCCACAAGCGGATCATCGGCCAGGAGAGCGCCGTTGCTGCGGTGTCGCAGTCGATCCGTCGCACACGTGCGGGGTTGAAGGATCCCAAACGGCCGTCGGGTTCGTTCATCTTCCTGGGCCCCACCGGCGTCGGCAAGACCGAGCTCGCCAAGACCCTCACCGAGTTCCTGTTCGGCGACGACTCCGCCTTGATCACGCTCGACATGTCGGAGTACATGGAGAAGCACACCGTGAGCCGCCTCGTCGGTTCGCCTCCCGGCTACGTGGGCTACGAGGAGGGCGGTCAGCTCACCGAAGCCGTCCGCCGCAAGCCGTTCTCTGTGGTGCTGTTCGACGAGATCGAAAAAGCGCACCCCGACGTGTTCAACACATTGCTGCAGATCCTCGAGGAAGGCCGCCTCACCGACAGCCAGGGCCGATCGGTCGACTTCCGCAACACGGTGCTGATCATGACCTCGAACCTCGGCACCCAGGATCTCCGCAAGGCCAACGTCGGCTTCACGAGTGACGATTCCGCCATGAGCTACGAGCGCATGAAGGAAAAGGTCAACGAGTCGTTGAAGAACCACTTCCGGCCGGAGTTCCTCAACCGCATCGACGAAGTGATCGTGTTCCACGAGTTGACGCGTGACGAGGTACTGCAAACCGTTGACCTGCTCACCAAGCGGCTCGTCGGCCAACTCGAGGGCCAGGGGCTCGGTATCGAGATCAAGCAGTCGGCCAAGGAACTGCTCGCCGAGTTGGGCTACGACCCGCAGCTCGGTGCTCGCCCGATGCGTCGGGCCATCCAGCGCCACATCGAAGACGCCCTGTCTGAGAAGATCCTCTACAAGGAGTACGCGGCCGGCGAGATCATCGTCGTCGATACCGAGGACGACCCCGACAACCCGGGCAAGCAGCGATTCACGTTCACTGCCGTCGAGGGCTTCGTGCCACCGTCGTCGGTCGAGCTGGCAACAACGGCAACCGAGCACCCCATTGCGCCGCCATCCAGCGACGGCGAGTTGCCGCCGCCAGAACTCATCTGATCACGATCACCCCCGATCCCGATCCCGATCCCGATCCGAAATCCCGATCCCGATCCCGATCCCGATCCCGATCCCGATCCCGATCCAAAATCCCGATCCCGATCCGAAATCCCGATCCCGATCCGAAATCCCGATCCCGATCCGAAATCCCGATCCCGATCCGAATTTTCGCTTGTGTGGGGGCGCACTGGCGCTCGTCGTCGGGGGGCGCCCGTCATAATGGCCCCCGTGGCTCGTCGGGTTCTTGCAGCATGTGTGTGCGTGATCGCGCTCGCCGGGTGTCGGCTCGACGTTGCCGTCGACGTGACGGTCGAACCGGATGGCACGGGAACGATCTCGATCGTGGCGACCGCCGACGCCGAACTCGTTGCAGCCGTGCCGACGATCGCCGACGACCTCGCCCTCGACGACGTCGTGGCGGCCGGCTGGGTGGTCGAAGGCCCGAGCCCGACGCCGGACGGCGGGCTCACCATCACCTTCACGCACGGCTTCTTCTCCGACGAGGAGGCAACCAATCTGCTCAACAGCCTGGGGCCGCCGTTCAACGAGATGTCGATGGTGCGCAACAGCAGCGGACAGGACACCACCACTCGACTCGCCGGGCTACTCGGGTTGCCCGACGGGTTCGCATCGTTCGCCGACGAGGATCTGGTGGCTGCGGTCGGCTCCGTGCCGTTCGCGGAACAGATCGCAGCGTCCGATGCAACCCCGGCGTCGTCGATGGGAGTCACGATGCGCGCCTCGTTGCCCGGCAACATCGATGGGTCGCAGACCAACGGCACGCTGATCGACGAGGGCCAACTCGAGTGGGTCGTGCCGCTCGACGGCACCGTGCTCGACTCACGGGCAGTTTCCGTTCAGTCGCCGGGTGACGACCGGTGGTGGGCGCGTCCGCTGTCGGTGCTCGCGCTGGTGGCGTTGATCGCGTGGATCGCGTTCATGACGCTCTTCATCGGATACGTCGCCTGGGCGCGCTGGCAACGCACGCATCGCCGCCCACCGCCCCGGCCCGCACCCTGAGCCGACGGTGTGCCATCGTTGAACATGCCTGACGACGCCATGATCGTGACCAGGGTCGACTTCCACTTTGACGTGATGTGCCCGTTCGCCTACCAGACGGCGAAGTGGATTCGAGAGGTCCGCCGTCAGAACGATCTGGTGATCGACTGGAAGTTCTTCAGCCTGGAGGAGATCAACCGGGTCGACGGCAAGAAGCACCCGTGGGAGCGCGAGTGGTCGTATGGCTGGTCGATGATGCGTATCGGGGCGCTGCTTCGACGATCGAGCATGGAGAACCTCGACCGCTGGTACGAACGCGCCGGCCGAGCGCTGCACGAGGAGGGACACCGTCCTCACGATCCAGAGGTCGCCCGGCATCTCCTCGAGGAGATCGGGCTCGACCCAGCTGTCGTCGACGAGGCAATCGCCGATCCGACCACTCACGACGAGGTCCGCTCCGAACACGACAGGGTCGTGGCCGCCGGTGGCTACGGCGTGCCGACGTTGTTCTTCCCCGAGGTCGTCGACGACGCGGGTGAGCCGGAGTGCCTCTTCGGACCGGTCGTTCTCGACCCTCCAACCGGTGCCGCGGCGATCCGTCTGTGGGAGGCCACGACCGCGTGGCTCGAGTTCGCCTACCTGTTCGAGTTGCAGCGCCCGAAGAACATGGCGCACGGCGTCGTGATCGCCGACCGTCTCCGGCCGTACCTCGACGCACGCGATTGGGTGTCGATCAACCGCGGCAAAGTCGTCACCTTCGACTGATCCTCCTGCAACCCCGGCCTTGCAACAGGGTCAGACCCCTTCTGGAAGACGCAACTCTGTGAGAGCCCTTCGTCATGATGGTGGCCATGAGCAGAGCGAGAGTCGTCTACGTGTGCAGCGAGTGCGGCACCTCACATCCGAAGTGGGCCGGCCGGTGTGCCGGCTGCGGAGACTGGAACACCCTGGCCGAAGACGTCGAGGTTGATGCGGCCGACTCGCCTGCCGCCGCGTCGAACCGTCCCGGCCCCACTCGAATCGGTGACGTCGGAACCGAGCACGGGCATCCGGTCGCCACCTCGATCCCTGAACTCGACCGGGTCCTGGGTGGCGGTCTCGTCGCCGGATCGGTCACCCTCCTCGGCGGCGAACCAGGAATCGGCAAGAGCACCCTGCTGCTGCAACTGCTCGCCATGTGGAACGGGCCAACCCTGTACGTCACCGCCGAGGAGAGTGCGCAGCAGGTGAAGCGACGGGCCGAACGCCTCGGAGCCACCCGCGACGACCTCTGGCTGCACGCCGAAACGTCACTGCCGCACATCCTCGACGCGATCGACCGCATCCGACCCGAACTCGTGGTGATCGATTCGATTCAAACCGTCTCCGATCCGGCGCTCGGCTCACTGCCCGGCAGTGTCGGCCAGGTGCGTGGCTGCGCGCAGCGCCTTGTCAACGAAGCCAAGCAACGTGGAGTGTCGATCATGCTCGTCGGCCACGTCACCAAGGAGGGCGGCCTGGCGGGCCCTCGCGTCCTGGAGCATGTCGTCGACACGGTGTTGCAATTCGAGGGCGACCGTCATCACGCGCTGCGGCTGTTGCGCGCATCGAAGCATCGATTCGGGCCGACCAATGAGCTCGGTCTGTTCGAGATGGCCACCGCCGGCCTCGTCGGAGTGCCCGATCCATCATCGCTCTTCCTTGCCGACCGACGCACCGGCATCCCCGGCTCCGCTGTCGTGCCGACCATGGAGGGCCAGCGACCGATCGTGGTCGAGGTTCAGGCCCTGAGCTACCCGAGCGTGCCGGGGGTGCCTCCTCGACGCAGCGCCCTGGGCCTCGACGGCGCCCGACTGTCGATGCTGATGGCGGTACTCGGACGCCGCAGCCGAGTGATGGTCGGCGATCAGGATGTCTATGCATCCACCGCCGGCGGCGTGAAGCTCAGCGAACCGGGGCTCGACCTCGGCGTGTGCCTCGCCGTTGTCAGTGCGGTTCGCGATCACCCGCTGGCTGCCGACCTGGCCGTGTTCGGTGAAGTCGGCCTCGGCGGCGAGCTCCGCCAGGTCGGTCACGCAGCACGTCGGCTCACCGAGGCGGCACGGCTCGGTTTCTCGCGGGTGATCGTGCCGACCAACTCGCCCGACTGCGACGCCGACATCAAGGTGCTCCGCGCCGCAACCGTGAGCGAAGCAATCGCCATCGCCGGCCTCGGTTCGGGAGCACTACGCGCGGCAGTTTGACATCGCGGCCGGTCGACGGAACATCGTCATCTAGGATCAAGCGATGGCGTCCCGGTCCAGCGGTGTGAACGAAGCGATGCGCGATGCCCTGGCGCGCGTGTCGCCGGGGACACCGCTGCGCGATGGCATCGACCGCGTGGTTCGATCGAAAGCCGGCGCGCTCCTCGTGCTCAGCGACGATGCCGACGTGCTCTCGATCTGCTCCGGCGGATTTCTCGTCGATGCTCCCTACAGTCCGCAGCGCCTGTCCGAGCTCGCCAAGATGGATGGCGCGATCATCATCTCGGGCGACGGTGGACGAATCGCTCGCGCAAATGTGCACCTCGTGCCCGACCCCAACGTGCCCACTAGCGAAACCGGAACCAGGCACCGCACGGCAGAGCGCGTCGCCCGTTCGCTCGACGTGCACGTCGTGTCAGCGAGCGAAGAGATGGGTGTCATCAACGTGTACGCAGGCGGCGACAAGCGCCAGCTCCAAGAGGTCGGCCACCTGCTCGACCGGGCGAACCAGGCGCTGCAAACGCTCGAGCGCTACAAAGTCCGCCTCGACGACGCCATCACGAACCTCACGGCTGTCGAGATCGAAGATGTCGCAAGCCTGCGCGACGTGGTGGCCGTGGTACAACGCGGCGAAATGGTCCATCGGATCGCCGACGAAATCGAGACGATGATCATCGAACTCGGCGTCGATGCGCGCCTACTGCGACTGCAGCTCGACGAGCTGTACGGCGAGATCGATGACGAACTCGACCTGGTGGTCGCCGACTACATGCCGCCCGGTCGTTCGGTCGCCGAAACCCTCGCCGGGATGACGCAACTCTCCGACGACGACGTCCTCAACCTGCGCCTTGCCGCCGATGCTCTGTCGCCCGGCATGGATTCGACCGACCTCGGCCAGGAGGCCACGCCAAAGGGCTTGCGCCTGCTCCACCGCGTCAGTCGATTGCCAACCGAGACGGCGACCGACGTGGCCAACCACTTCGGCGGGCTCGCCAAGCTCCAACGGGCAACAGTCGACGACCTGATGGCGGTCAACGGTGTCGACGAAGCCACCGCCCGAGCAATCCGCGAAACCCTCAGCCGAGTGACCGAGTCGACGATCCTCGACCAGTACAGCTGACATCAGTTGGCGATGGTGGTGGACGCATTCGGGTCGGCGACCGTTGGCAGGATGGCATCCCATACGGCAGCGTCGTCGAAGCCGAGCGCCCAGAGGGCAACACCGTCGAGGCGGTACTTCCGTGCGAGATCCATCCGCAACCGGATGCCATCACCGTCGACATAGTGGACCTGCCGAGTCTGGACACACGTGGTCGTCCCGTCGGTCACCTCGAGGTCGTACTCGAACATCCATTCACCGGTGTCGTCGACTCGGATCGGTTCAACCTGGCGGCGAGCGATCAGGTCGTCAACCGAGCGGGCCGACACGGATGTCCGTCCTGGGACCTCGGTCGTGGGGGTCGCCGGACACTCCCCCTGTAACGCGACCGGCCAGTTGCGTCCGTATGCCGGCAGCCCCAGGACGAGCTTGTCGGGAGACCCGGTTGCCTCGATCGCTCCAGTGATCGCCGACTCGACCCAGTCGATCGGGGCAATCGGGCCGGGGGCGGCGACCGAGTAGTCGTAGGTCATCATCCGGATCCGATCGACGTGGTCGATGATGGCCCCGTAGTCGTATACCCAGTAGCCGCTCGCCGGCGTTTGTTCGGCGTCGTACACCGGCGGGATGCTCACGGTGAGAGTTCGACCGTCGGCATGGAGGGCGGCCCCCAACTCCTCGATGAACAACACCCAGTTCGGGCGCGTGGTTGCCCACGTCTCACGGCCGTCGGCGAATGCGAACTGTTCGTAGTCGATGTCGATGCCGTCGTATCCACCATCGGATGCGAATGCCCGAATCGCCGCGACGTGCTGTCCTCGGGTCGTCGGATCAGCGAGGATCGCCGCCATGGC
>JANPCI010000427.1:0-5580 GCA_031430875.1 Actinomycetes bacterium
CGGTCCACGCAACCACCTGAAACAGTCCGGCATACGACTCGTCGGTGCTGCCGATCAAGAATCCGGGCACGGCAAACATCAGGAGTGCCGTTGCCACCTTGCCCAGGTAGGTCACGTCGATGCGCGGCATCTTGTACACGAGCGTGGCGACCGCCATCATCAGCCCCACGAGGACCTCGCGGGCGAGCACCGCAATGGCGAACCACAGCGGGATCGCACCGTCGATGATGATCGCGGTGACCGCAACGATGAACATCAGCCGATCGACGGTGGGATCGAACACCTTGCCGAACTCGCTGACCTGGCCGAGGCGGCGAGCGAGGTAGCCGTCGACCCAGTCCGTGGCGCTGAGCGCCCCGAGGATCAACGCGGCACCGACCTGATTGTCGAGCCCGAAGAGCACCCACAGGAACACCGGCAGGCACAACAACCGAATGAGGGTGAACAGGTTCGGCACCGTCCACATGCCGTCGAACATCGACGGTGGCGCCTCGACGGCGCCGGAATCCGGAGCGGCGGGATCGGTCACTCGGCACAGCGTATGGTTCGGGCATGACCACGGTGTTCACCAGGATCATCCAGGGCGAGTTTCCCGGCACCTTCGTGTGGCGCGACGAGATCTGCGTGGGCTTCTTGTCGATCAATCCGATGGCGCCCGGGCATGTGCTGGTGGTACCGATCGAGGAGGTCGACCAGTGGATCGATGCCTCGCCCGATCTCGCCGCACACCTGTTCTCGGTTGCCCGCATCATCGGGCGTGCCCAGCGGGCGGCGTTCGGCTGTGATCGGGTCGGTGTCATCGTCGCCGGCTACGAGGTGCCTCACACGCACGTGCATGTGATACCGACCTCGTCGATGGCGCAGCTGAGCTTCGCCAACGCTGCCGCGTCAGTCGACCGTGACGACCTCGATTCTTGGGCCGAGGCCATCCGGTCGCAGCTCCGCTCCACCGGTGCCGCCGGCGTCTCGGACTGACGGTCAGCTCGAGGGTTCGATCAGATCGGCTCGATTGTTGCGGACGTTGTTGACCTCGGTTGACACCTCGTGCATCACCAGCACGTCGTCGTCGCAACCGACGAGTAGCGCGCCGAGCGCATCGAGATCGTCGTTGGCGGGGTCGAGCCACGTCGCCCACTGATTCGACGGCAAGATGACCGGCATCCGATCGTGGACCGGTGCCATCGTGTGATTGGCGGCGGTCGTGACGACGGTCGCGCTGTGGAGGAAGCGGCCATCCGGATCATCAGGGTCCTTCC
This sequence comes from Actinomycetes bacterium, assembly GCA_031430875.1. Classification (GTDB taxonomy): domain Bacteria; phylum Actinomycetota; class Acidimicrobiia; order Acidimicrobiales; family Ilumatobacteraceae; genus Sva-07. Next base: position 1,257 of record JANPCI010000427.1, read on the forward strand.
AGCGCGTCCAGAGCCCAGCGACCGCGAGCGGATCACCGTCGGCTCGATGGATGTACATCGGCTGCTTGAGCAGCTTGCCCTTGGCATTCACCGGGCCTCCCTCGACGCCGGCCTTCCATTCGTAGAACCCGTCCATCGGCACGATGCAACGTTTCGTGCGGAACAGGCTCTTGAACGACGGCTTCTCGGCGAGCGTTTCGGCGCGGGCGTTGATCATCTTCGAGCCGATCTTGCGATCCTTGGCCCAACTCGGCACGAGGCCCCAGTGGAACGCATCGAGCCGGGCGGCGCCCTCACCGGTACCGACGACGGCGTAGATGTCCTGCGTCGGTGCCACGTTGTAGTTCTCCCCGAGCGACTCGGCGACCACCTCGGTGGGCAGCACCGAGTCGAAATAGGCAGCAACCCGATCGGGGCTCCCGGCTGAGACGAATCGTCCGCACATGTCGTGCAGGTTACGTCTCGGTGACACGCCGGCGCGTCGGTGCCGACGTGTCGCCGGAGTGCCAGAATGGTCGCATGACGGATCTCATCGAACGATGCGCCGACCTGCCCCGCCGATCGTTCACCGCCGGCGACGTTGTCGTCGAGCAGGGCACGCCCTTCGGTTCGATCGTGATCCTGATCGAGGGATCGGTGTCGATCGAACGTGACGGCGTGACGCTGGCGATGCTCGACACCCCGGGCGCAGTGCTCGGTGAGATGTCAACGGTGCTCGGGCGACCATCGACGGCCACGGTGCGAGCATTGTCGGACTGCACGGTGTTGCAGGCCGACGATGGGGCGGCGTTCCTCAGCGAGCGACCTGATGTGCTTCTCGACGTGGCGAAGGCGCTGGCAACGCGGCTCGACAACCTCACCGGCCATCTGACTGATGTCAAGCGACAGTACGGCGGAGACTCCGGACATCTCGGCATGCTCGACGACGTGCTCAGCACGCTGATGCATCATCAGACCAAGGCCGTCACCCCGGGTTCGGCCCGAATGCCCGACCTCGACTACTGAACGAGCCCGAACTCCATCGCGACGAGTTCGCGATCGGGCAGTGCGACCCACTCGGCGGTGGCTTCATCGAGGTCGATCACGACGTGCGCCGGCATCGGCCCCGGCTGGTGGCCCGCGTTGACGAGCCACGTGGGGCCCCGTCGGTCGACCCATCCTCCACCGGCAACCCATGGCGCCTGGTGGATGTGACCACAGATCACCAGGTCGGGCTGCCATCGGTCGATCCATGCGGCAAGGTCGGGGTCGGGATACGCCTTCGAGCCCGCTTGACACAGGGGCGAGTCGGCCGGCGGCGAGTGGTAGACCCAGATCCACCGATCCGGGCGATCGGCAGCGGCCGCTGCCAGTTGATCCTCGACGAGTTGCCGGGTCTGGGGCCCGTCCCACCAGGGACACACGGTGAAGCGCACACCGTCGAAGTCGGTCGATTGGCCGTCGACGACGAGCCGATCAGATGCCAGCCCCTGGAGCCATTCGGTGGCCTGCTCCCCCGTCGGCCCGGGGCCGTCGAGATCGTGATTGCCCGAGGATGCGAGGACCAGTGCCTGCTCCGACAGTCGTTGCAGATACTTCGACACCACCACGATCTGCACTTCGAGTGGCGCCGCACCGACCACTTGCAGGTGATCGCCCGGGATCACCACGACGTTGACGTCGCCGGCCTGCTCGACCAGCCAATCGAGCTGGGGCAGGCGATAGTGCAGATCTGCCGTACAGAGGAGTTTCATGTGGTCAGGCTCAGACCGGCACGCAACCGCGGTAGAGCGCGGCGAAGTTGGCGCTGTAGAACCCGTCGAGCGTGGTGCCGTCGATGCCATCCATCGTCGCCTCGAACCGCTCGATCGGGTTCTTCGTGCCTTCAGGGTGCGGGTAGTCGGAGGAGAACATGAACAGATCGGCGCCGGCCTGCTCGAGCATCCAGCCGACCGGTTCGCCGGCGAACGGCGTGAAGCGAAGGTGGTCGCGCACGTACTCGCTCGGCAGCTTCGTGAGGTCACGCAGTGGGGCCTCGGTCTTGGCGAACTGCATGGCCCGATCGAGGCGTCGAATCCACGGCACCACCCACATCGCTCCCTCCTCGACGGATGCTCCACGCAGGCCGGGGAACCGCTCGAACATCCCGTCGAGCACCATCGCCGCCCAGAACACCTCGGGGCGCTGATGAATCGCCATGAAGTCCTTGGCGCGCACGTTCTCGCCGCCACCGAGGAAGTCGGTCACGGTGTGGCCGTTGTCGTGGAATCCGGGCCGCACCGGTCGGCCGCCGCCGCCGATGTGGCTGACCACGGGAACGTTCTCCGCTTCGAGCATCGCCCACAGCAGGTGGTGATCGGGGTGCGTCGGCGACACCACGCCGCGTGGCAGGTCGGTGGACACCATCACGGCGCGGCACCCCTCGGCGATGGCCCGTCGTGCGCACTCGACGGTTCGGGTCGGGTCGCCCCACGGCACCGAGGCAACGGCGAGCATGCGGGCATCGTCGCCGCAGAATGCTGCCATTGCGCGGTTCAGTGCATCCGATCCGCCATAGAGCAGGTCGACGTCGTTGCCGGCGAACTGGGTGGCCGCAAACGTCGGAAAGACGAGTTGTGCGGCAAAGCCCAACTGATCGAGCACGAAGGACCGCTCCGTCGAGTCGAATGCTCCAACAGCACCCCATCCTTTCGAGCGCAGGAGTTCGACGGGGTCGGGATCAAGGGTGGCCACTCCCCCGGCCTGTCGGGTGGCTGCTTCCTCGACGGCACGTTCGGCCAGTGCGCCGGCCGCACCGAGTGCCAATGGGCGCAACGTCTGCGCAGTCGAAGTGTCGGCGAAACCTTCGAGCCAGCCCGGCAACTCCATCACGTGGCTGTCGGCGTCGAAAACGAGACGATCTCCTGTGTACGTCATGGACTGACTGTAGCAGCGGCCATGTCATGCTGGAACGTGGAGGTACCACCATGAATCAGCAACGAGGACTGACGGCCACCTACGAGGAATCGCGATCGCGTTTCCTCGCCGCAGCGGCCGATGCAGGAGCATCGGTGACGTCCTACGAACATCCAGCTCGGGGGTTGGCCGCCGAAGCGCTCGCCATCGATGTCGCCTCGATCGGGCCGGATGATGCCGACGCCGTGCTGCTCATCGTGTCGGGCACCCACGGCGTGGAGGGATTCACCGGATCGGCGCTCCAGCACCACTGGCTGGATCATCATGATCGCAATCGGCGCGACGGCGCGCGAGTGGTACTCCTGCATGCGTTCAACCCGTACGGGTTCTCGTGGGTGCGTCGCGTGAACGAGGACAACGTCGATCTCAATCGCAACTTCATCGACTGGTCGCAACCACCGCCGGCGAACGAGGGCTACGGCGGCATCGCCCACCTGCTCGTCCCCGACGAGTGGGACGACGACACGCAGCAGTCGACACTCTTGGCACTCCTCGCTCACGCCGAGGAGGTCGGATTCGAACGGCTTCAGGAAGTCGTCAGTGGCGGCCAGTACACGCATCCGACCGGGGTGTTCTACGGCGGTGCCGAGCCGGTGTGGTCGCATCGCTGGCTCGATGAACACATCGACCAACTTGTCGGAGCGGCCGAACGGGTGGCCGTCGTCGATCTCCATACAGGGCTCGGCCCGTGGGGCCATGGCGAGCTGATCTCCCACGAGGGACGCGGCGCCGCCGGCTACGAGCGTGGCACCGCCTGGTGGGGTGATGTGCGCTCGATGCTCGACGGCGAGAGCGTGTCGGCGAACCTGAGCGGCGATTGGTTGGGGGCCCTCGATCAACTCCTGCCGGCGCACGAGGTCACCGCCGTCGCGCTCGAGTTCGGCACTGTCGACACCGTGTCGGTGCTGCAGGCATTACGCGCCGACGCTGTCCTGCATGCGTCCGGCGATCCCCTCGGTGCCGGCTCCGACGACGTTCGCGCCCAGGTACGAGCCGCGTTCGCCGACGACGACCCGGCCTGGTTCGATTCCGTGGCGTCACGCTTCGACGAAGTGATCTCGGCAGCGCTGGACAACCTGCTGTCGAGTTGACGACTGACGCTCAGTTGTCGGCGGCGAGGAACTCGGCGCGTACCCGGTCGGCTTGTGGATGGGTGGCGATGTATGCCTCGACTTCCGGGCGAACGCGTTCGGCAGTGAGGGCCGGCTGCTCGACCGTCGCCCACTTCACCATTCCGTCCCAGAACCGATCGATGAGTTCGCTGCCGCTGACGGTGCCACCGTCGTTCGTGCGGAACGACACCGATCGCAACTCGCCGAGGTACACGCACAGCGAGCGGACGTGGATGAGTTCGTCGGTGCGAATCCGCTCGATGATCTCGGCGGCGAGT
>JANPCI010000428.1:0-7799 GCA_031430875.1 Actinomycetes bacterium
TGGGAGACGTTGACGACCGAGTCCTTCGGCAGCCCCGACCGGCTCTCCGGGAGGGCGACATTGCCGGGCGCAGCAGCGAGGTCGACGTTGCTGCTGATCGCGACGGCGACGACGGTGCCGATCCGGCTGAGGTTGAACGAGTCGGCCGACACGACGACCACCGGCCGACGCTTGCCAGGCCCCGATCCGGTGGGCACAGCAAGGTCTGCCCACCAGATCTCGCCCCGCTGGATCACCAGTCCTCGTCGATCGCGAGAGCCTGGACCGCGGCCAGGCCGGCGTCGAGCTCGGACGGTCGTTCCCGGTACAGGTCGTCGAGCCGTTCGGTCACCCGGCTGGATTCGTCGGCGTCGAGCAGCCGGGCCGGCGCCTCGGCGTACAGCTCCGACCGCGAGATCCGCCGCCGCCGGGCGAGCCGATCCGCCGCCTCGAAGATCGGATCCGGAATCGACACGGCGGTCTTCATGCTGGATGAGTATAACCCAGTCATACCTGCCGGCCTGTCAGGTCGATCCCGACGCCCGGGCGAGGAGCCAGGTCAGCCAGTCCTCGATCGAGAGGCCGCAGCGACGTGCCGCAGAGCGCAGGTCGTCGAGCATCTCTGGCGGCATGTGGATCTGGATCGAGACGAAACCTTCGGGGATGTCCATGATGCGTCCTTTCAACAACGCTCATGGGGGAGTCGGCGAAGACCACCGTAGGGAATCGGTGTCGCAGAGTTGCCGTGAGGGGGCGGCACAGGTTCGGGCGGCGCGCCAGACTGGGACATGGCCTCACTCTCCGACGACCGAGTTCGCAGCTTCGTCCTGCACGGCACCCGTACCGGCAAAATCGCGTGGGTCGCCTCCGACGGAGCTCCACACGTCGTACCGATCTGGTTCGTGCTCGACGGCGACGACGTCGTGTTCAACACCGGCGCCGACACCGGCAAGGGGAGATCGCTGGCACGTGAGGGTCGGGCGTCGCTCGTGGTCGACGACGACACGCCGCCGTTCTCGTTCGTGAAGATCGACGGCACGGTCACGCTGCACGACGACCTCGACGAGGTGCGACGATTCGCCACGGCCATCGGCGGGCGTTACATGGGCGCCGACCGCGCCGAGGAGTTCGGCCGACGCAACGGCGTACCGGGCGAACTCCTCGTCCGCCTCCACCCGACGAAGGTCACCGCCGCGTTCGACATCGCCGACTGAACCTCATTGGTCGGCGGAGGGACGTCACAAGCTCACGCGTCGCCTCGTGAACAGGCGTATGTCAACAGAGACGTTCGGTGCGGCGGCAAGCCGTCGGTCGCTGCTGACGAGCCGTCGCACACTCCGAGGTGGCGACGCTACGCGTCCGCGGACGCGTGGCAGAGCAGCCACCGAACCCTGTGACAGCCCCTGATTACGCTGAGGTCGAGCGAGCTCGACCAAGCCCCTGCCCACCGGGCGGTCGGAAGAGGACGACGCCGGGGGCGCGTAGCAACTCAAGTGCTACGATTGCCTGATGCGAGTTCCGATACGAGATCTCCGCAACGATACGCGGGCAGTGATCGACGCAGTCGAGCGCGGCGTCGATGTGGTACTCACCCGGCGCGGGCATCCGATCGCCCGCATCGTTCCGATCGAACCCGACGACGACGATCTTGCTACATGGATCGATGAGATCACCGCCGATCCGCACGACAGCGGGCTCCTGGACGAGATCGAGCGGCTGCGACGCGACGAGGACGACACCGACGACCGCCGTCTCGGTTTGGCGTGAGCCTGCTGTTCGACACCTCGGCCGTTGTGTCGCTGGTCGAGCGAGCAAGCGACCCGGCCGCCGACCTGATTCGTAGCGACGGCGACCGGCCCTACGTCTCGTTCGTCACGATTGCCGAGCTGCACGTCGGCGTCGTGTTGTCACCTGATGCGTCGACGCGCACGAAGCGGGAACGCACGCTGAGCCGGGCACGCCGGTTCCGACAGTTGCCGGTCGAGGAACCGATCCTCGATCACTATGCAACGGCGCGTCGCTTCGGCCTGCGAGGCAACGACGCATGGATCGCGGCCAACGCCGCTCAGGTCGACGCAGTCCTGGTGACCGCCGACGAGGTGTTCGCACGGCGAGCCGACGGCTTCGTCGAGGTCCGCCTGATCACGGCGTAGGCGGCCGCGGACTCAGGAAGTCCAGCGGCGAGCGATGATTCGATCCCGCTCTTCGTCGCTGTCAATTCGCTCGGTGCTCACGGGCGTGCGCCACCAGAACCGGCGCTCGTCACCCTTGGTCTCGTAGACGGGGTGGTCGCTCGGGTCGATACTGATGCGGCAGATGTCCTTGCCGTCGATGGTGAAGAACTCCCAGTCGACAAGGGCGGCGGCGGACTTGCCGATGCGGTCCAACAGGTTCTTGAGATGTTGGCCCCACAGGTCGCGGTCGCCCCGTTCACCTCGCTTGGAGAAGGTGGCGTAGTCCTCCTCCAGGCCGTAAATGCCGCCGCCGTCGGCGACGCCGACGAGCAGCGTGCCGCCATAGAGGCTGTTGGCGAACCCGGCGATCGTCTTGACGATGGCGTCCTCGATGTAGCTCGCCTTCTCGCCCTGGTTGACGTCCCACCGCATCGTCGACTTGTACTCCAGGAGCCGAGTCTCGCCATCGGGATGGATCAGCTCGCCGATCGGACACGTCCGCTGGCGGGCGACCCGAGCCTGGGCGTAGATACTCGGCGCGCTCCGCTCGAGCCACGCTGCTTTGAGGTCAGGGTTGTCCAGCACCGCGTAGACCAGTTCGTCGTTGGTCTTCTGCCGTTCGAGCAGCTTCGACTGCCAGACGCCGTCGAGCCCGACCTTGAACCGCTCGAAGTCATTGGCCCCAGCCTGAATCTGCACGTTCTCGTCAGCGACCACCGCGCCGTCGACCTGCCCGAAGAAGAGGGCGTCGTTCTCGGTGATGCCCATCGCGAACCGTTCATTGATCCGCTTGATCACCTCCGACAGCGGCATCTCCTCGGGCAGCGCCGTGCGGCCCCCACCGCCGTAGATGGTGATCACTTCGCCGTCGACGTTGTCATCGAGCGAGGCGTCGCCCGACCACGACTTCTCCATCCGAAGGTGGGTGAGCTCCACCGAGTCGCCGAGGTCGACGCCCACCACCGAGTCGCGCTTGAGCAGCTGCGAGAGGCGGCGGCAGAACAGGTAGTCGCGTTCGAGCTTGACGTCGGTGAACGACACGACTTGCGACAGGAACGAGTAGATCCGGGTGAACCGGGTGAGCACGTCGCGGAACTCGGCTTGGCGTTCACCGCCCTTACCGTGAGGGTCGAGTGCGTTGAACCGGTCGACCGCCGGCTGCATCACCGTGTGGATCCGCTGGTGGTTCTTCTCGGGATCAGTCAACAAGAGCCCGACCATCGTTTCGATTTCTTCGGCGCGCAGCACGTCGAACGGGCCGAGCTCGGCGTGGGTGTCATACAGCAAGTGGGGGTCGGTCGGCGGGGCGACGGTGCGCACGTACCACGGGGCGAACGACTCCTGGATCGACTCGGCCGAGTTGCGGAAGTCGAGCACGAACGTGCCGGTCTTGTCGGGGTGGATGCGGTTGAGCCGCGACAGTGTCTGCACGGCAGCGAGGCCGGTCAGGGTCTTGTCGACGTACATCGCGTACAGCTTCGGCTGGTCGAAGCCGGTCTGGTACTTCTCGGCGACGACGAGGATCTGCCAGTCGTCGGTGTCGAACCGCGCGGGCGTCTCCGACTCGGGGAATCCGTTGACACGAGACTCGGTCCACTCCGTGAGACCTTCTGGCCCATCGTCGTCGAGCTTGCCGGAGAACGCGCACAGCACGCCGACGTCGCCGATGCCGTGCTCGGCGCAGTACTTGTCGAGCGCCCGCTTGTACCGCAGAGCGTGAAGGCGCGAGGCGGTCACCACCATCGCTTTCGCGTGGCCGCCGACCTTGGAGGCGACGTGGCCGCGGAAGTGGTTGATGATGACGTCGGCGCGCTGGGCGAGGTTGTGCTCGTGGAGCGAGACGAAGCGGGCGATCGCGGCGCTGGCGCGTGACTTGTCGAGTTCGGGGTCGTCGGTGATCGCCTTGTCGATCTTGAAGTAGGTGTCGTAGGTGACGTAGTTGGCGAGCACGTCGTGGATGAAACCCTCCTCGATCGCCTGGCGCATCGAGTAGAGGTGGAACGGCTCGTACTTGCCCGACTCGCCCCGCTGCCCGAACAGCTCGAGGGTGCGGCCCTTGGGGGTGGCGGTGAAGGCGAAGAACGACATGTTCGCCTGCCGGCCGCGGGCGTCGACCTCCTTGGCGAGGAGGTCCTGCACCGGGTCGGGCACCTCGTCGACCAGCGAGACCTCGGCCGCTTCGGCCATGGCGAGAAGCGAAGCCTCCGAGGCATCAGAAGGGGCCGAGCCGCCGCCCAACACCTTCTTCATCTCCTTGGCGGAGTCGCCGGTCTGGGAGGAGTGGGCTTCGTCGATGATGACCGCGTAGCGGCGCGACGCCAGCTCCTCGACGTGCTTCATCACGTGCGGGAACTTCTGGATGGTGGTGATGACGATGCGGGAGTGTTCGCCGGCGAGCGCCTCGGCGAGCTGCTTGGAATCCTGGTCGATCTTCGCGACGACGCCATGGGTGCGCTCGAACTGATAGATCGTCTCCTGAAGCTGCCGGTCGAGCACGAGCCGGTCGGTGATGACGACGACCTTGTCGAACACCGGCTTGTCGTCGGCAGAGTGCAGCGACGACAGCCGGTGCGCGAGCCAGGCAATCGTGTTCGACTTGCCCGACCCCGCCGAGTGCTGGACGAGGTACGAGTGCCCGGCACCCTGCGAGCGAGCGTCGGCGACGAGCGACAGCACGGCGCTCCACTGGTGGTAGCGGGGAAAGAGCGTGACCTTCTTGCCCCCACCCGCACCAGACCGGTCGTCGGTGGTGGCGAGCACGAATCGGGCGAGCAGGTCGAGCCAGGCGTCGCGTGACCACACCTCTTCCCACAGGTAGCCGGTGCGGTACCCGGAACGAGTGGGGTTCCCCGCCCGGTCGCCGTTGCCCCGGTTGAACGGCAGGAAGCGAGTGCTGTCGCCCGACAGGCGTGTGGTCATGAACACCTGCTCGGTGTCGACCGCGAAGTGCACGATCGCCCGGCGCAGGAGCGCGTTTCGTGGGTCGCGGTCACGGCGGTACTGCTGCTTGGCGTCCTCGGCGGTCTGCCCGGTCAGGTGGTTCTTGATCTCCGCAGTGGCGACCGGGATGCCGTTGAGGAACAGCCCGACATCGACCGTCTTGGCGGACGAAGGGTCATACGGCAGCTGCCGGGTGACGGTCAGCCGGTTCGCCTGGTACTTGGCCTCGAGGTCGGCGTTGAGCCCTGATGCCGGCCGGAAGAAGGCGAGCCGAATGTCGGCCTTCTCGTGCCCGGCGTACACGATCCCGTGGCGCAGCACGTCGACGGTCCCCCGGCTGTCGATCTCCTTCGCCAACCGCGTAGCGAACGCGCGCTGCGCTTCGTCGGGAGACGAGTGCGATCGACGAACCTTCTCCCACTCCTCCGCCTGCGTCGCACCGATGAACGAGAACAGCTCCGCCGTGTCGAGCCCCAAGTCGGCCGAGAAGTCGTCACCCCGGTCGGCGGCGTTGCCCACCTTGACCGCCGAGTAGCCACCAGCGGAGACGAGCGACTCGCAGATCGCCGTCTCGAACGCCCGCTCGGAAGGGCCGGTCACGCCAGGTCCTCGGGCACGGCCGCCACAGTGGGGTGGGCCCGAGCCAGGCGACGGTCGGTGGTGAGCACGACGGTGTCGAGCGACGCCGCCAGTTCGAGGTAGAGGGCGTCGGCGAGACGGGTGTGCTCACGGCGCCCCCACGCGCCGGCGAGGAGCGGCGCCAGCGGTTCGCGCTGGAGCGGAGCACCCGCCAGCCGCTCGATGCGGGCGGTCGCCGCCGATTCTGTGAGGTCGCCCGCTCGATGGAGCCGACCGATCGCCGAGAGGACCTCGGCGTCGAAGTGGCCTGGCACGGCGAGAGGATGGCCGCGGACGGCTGAGCGGATGGCGGCCGACGCCTCGGTGTCGAGGAGCAGGTCGACCATCGCCGATGCATCGAGCACGATCGCGGCCCCGTCGGAGATGCCGCTGGACCTGGCGCTGGGCGGGGCGGGGTCAGCCATCGCCCCACAGATCTTCGCGCGCCTCGTCGAGGGCCCGCCGTCCGGCTGCGCTCGACACGTGAACGGGCTCGAGCGAGTCGAGTGAGTCGAGCCACACTGCGGCCGACTTGGCCGAGAGCGCGGTGCGGATGGCGTCCTGCGTGATCGCCGACACGTTCAGCTCCGCGGACCGCGCAGCGTCGGCCAGATCATCGGGCACATACACGTTGATCCGCGCCATGCGCACAGTGTACACACATGCCGAACGCGCGTCCGCGGACGCGCGGCACAGCAGCCACGGAACCCTGTGACAGCCCCTGACTACGCTGAGGTCGAGTGAGCTCGACCAGCCCCTCGCTAACGGGTGGTCCGACAATCCAGCAAACGAACTGGAGGCTCACATGGCCACCCTCACCACCCCCGGCACCACTTCCGGCACCACTTCCATCCCGCCCGGGCTGCGCCTGTCACACGACCTGAACGATGCACTGACCACCTGGTCGACCAGTCAGCGGACGGTGATCGGCCTGGCGGCCGACTTTGCCGACTCTGGCGAGTGGATGGCCACCGGCGCCGTGTCCGCTGCGCACTGGATCGCAGGCGCCGCCGACATCGAGGTCGGCACGGCGCGGGAGTGGATCCGCGTCGGGCGACGCCTGCGCTCACTGCCGGTGATCGCCGAACTGTTCGAGGCTGATGAGCTGTCGTACAGCAAGGTGCGCACCCTGTCGCGAATCGCCACGCCGGAGAACGAGCGAGAGCTCGCCGCGATTGCGGCGGACGTGCCCGCGGGCGCGCTGCCGCGGGCGATCGCGGCGTGGCTGCACCGCACGAGCAACGACGCGGAGCTGGAGCGCCACCAGCACGAGCAGCGCTCGATGACGTGGCGGAACGAACCCGACGGCCTGGTCACCTTCACCGCCCGGCTCCCACCACTGATCGCCGGCGTGTTGATCAGCAAGCTCACGACACGCGTGATGAGCACCCGGCCCAACAACTCCACGCCAATGGAGCTGTGGCCGACCCTCGCCCAGCAGCAAGCCGACGCGCTAGAGCATCTGCTGCGCGAGGGGGCCGGCGCGGTGACGACCGAGGTGATCGTGCACGTGCGCGACGACGGCGCCACCCTCGACGACGGCACGGCGCTGCCGATGTCGGTGGTCGAGCGGATCGCACCGGAGGCGTTTATCCGGGCGCTGATCCACGACGCCGACAACCGCCCGATCAACGCCAGCGCCAAACGCCGGCACCCGAGCACACGACAAAAGCGAGTGGTGAAGGAACGTGACCGAGCCTGCGTCGACTGCGGAGTCACCACCCTGCTCGAGTACGACCACGTCCCCGACTTCGCCCAGACCGGGCACACCGTGGTGGAGGAGTTGGAGTTGCGCTGCGCCCCTTGCCACCAGCGCCGCCACGACCAGGAGGCCGCAGCGTGACGGCCGGGGTGCCGGATGCCGGTCCGCGCGCCGATAGTGGGCAGGTACGCTCGGCAACACGTTGCGTATACGCTACGCGCATGGTTGATCCGGCCGTGCTCGTACGTTCCGCTCGTCAGCGAGCCGGTCTGTCCGCGCGCGATCTCGCGACACGATGTGGCGTGTCAACCTCGACGGTGACGCGGATCGAGCGCGGTGAGATCAACCCGACCGTGGTCATGCTCGAACGGCTCCTCGACGCATCG
>JANPCI010000429.1:0-12729 GCA_031430875.1 Actinomycetes bacterium
CTGGCCGAGGATCACCTGCGTGCCGGCGGGACCGTCAAGGGAGAGTCGATAGTCGTCCGAACCGCGATCGAGCACCGTCACATCGACCGGTACTGCCGGAATCGGCGAGTTTCCGTCGACCGTGTCGAGCCGGAGCCAGTCGAGCGGCAATCCCGGAACCGTCGTGATCTCGCGCCAGCCGATCGCCACGTCAATGGGATCGCAGCTCTCCACGGCAATAGCCTCGCCGTCGAGCAGGTCGTCGAGCGATCCGACAAGGCGAACGTCGATGGGCGCACCGTCGAGGAACACCAGGTCGTCACGGCAGGCGCTCGGCCGGTAAGCGAGCGTGTTCGTCTCGTCACCGATCCAAGTCTCGATGACCTCGATCGTATCCGTCTGGCCATCGACGTCTGCGCTGGGTCCCGGCTGGACGGTGAACCGCACCTCGTCGGTCGGCGTCGTGGCCGCCGGCCACGAGAACTGCATCGAGCACGCGTTCGCGTCGACCGCGACCGTGACCAGAACCTGACCAACGCGATGAATGCCGTCGCGCGTGCATCGACTCCCGGCGTCGAACTCCAACTCGAGGCCACCACTCCGAACGCGCAATACCTCAGGCACTACGGCGTTCTCGTGCTGAGCGAACACGATCGTGGCTTGCTGCGCGCCGCCTGTGCTGGAGCGGACGTCGAGCGTCGAGTTCTCGTTGCGCGGCGCCATCCACGACGTCGCGGGGTCGCCGTCGATGGTGGCGACCGAGTCGGAAGCGGGCGTACCACCGGTTCGTGGTTGTGCGGCGACGCTGAGAGGGCTCCGAAGGAGCTGGGCGAGACCCACCTCCGACGAGCCAGGGCCAATCTGGACACTCCCGCTGAGGTCGACCGACCGTTTGGCGGGGTAGCGGAACCGGCGAGCGAGCGAGCTTTCGGTGTCCCGCGGGGCGCCGATGAGCCGTTGCATCTCGACCGTGGTCGGTGACGACTCGAGCAGCTCGGCGATGCGGCTGTTGTCGTCGCTGAGGATCGCCAGGTCCTCGGGCATGGCTACCCGTTCGGAGAGATCGAGCCCCTTCACCGATACCTCGGACAAGCCGAACAGACCGCTGCCGGCCCCCTCCACTTCGAGTGGGACCACGACGAGTACGTCGGTGAGCGTCGGTGGGATCCGTAGAACGTTGTCGATTCCACCGGACACATCGAACGTACGTGGCGCGCCGTCTGCTGTCAACACGGCGACTCGGGTCACCGTCCTTCCACCGCCGGGCTCTGCGACCCGTACCCGCACCTCGTCGACGACGGCGGACTCAGCAAGTTCGATGCGGATCTGCTGGCTGCCCGGGGCGCTGTAGCTGCCTGTCAGCCACGCCGTAGCGGCGTCGCCGTCGAACGCAGCCGCCGCCCGGAACTCGGCGCCCGGATCGAACACGCTGGTGGGCCCAGTTTCCCGAATCCTGGACGCGTCGCCGTAAGTGGCGACGCTCTGGCTACCCGGCACGCCGTACAAATCGTCGACGTTCTCCGTGTCCAACGCCGAGAGCGTGCGGTTCTCCTGACCCCACGAGAGCGGCCGCCGCCGATTCGTGTCGCTGATCACGATAGATGCACCCTGGGCGAGCTCGTGTTCGATCTCCACGCCGTCGAGGGGAGCAATCGCCCGAACGGACCCCCGTTCGTCGAGCACACCCGATCGCGCGAGAGCGGTCCACCCGTCCCCATCGCCCGACAACAGCACCGCTGGCGCGGGCGAGGCGGCTCTCACGACGTCGTCGACACCGTTGACGGCGAAGACTTCGACCGGGGCAATCGACCGTTCGCCCATCGCAGCAGGCGAGTTGTCGTCGCCGCGGGTCACGTTCTCGCCAGGCCGACCGAAGGTGCCGACAGCGACCAGGTCCGGATCCTCGCGTAGCTCGTCGAGACCGCTCGGCCGCACCACTCCCGTTTGCTGCCAGTCGAGGTCGTTGCGGACCAGAATGAACTGGACGCCGAGCCGTCGCGCGATCGGGGCGAGGGTTCCGATTTCATAACGGCCGCTGGTGACGGCGCGATCAAGCGCTGCGGTGAGGTTGGCGGACTCAGCTGGCGAACCGGTCAGTGGCCGGGCGACGATCGCCGGACGATCGAGGAGTGATGGGAAAAGGTCGCCATTGCCGGCCGATCCCCATCGGTAATCCTCTGATCTCGAGCCTGGGAGAACGAGGACACGTCCGGACCCTTGTTGAGCGTCGAGCCAGGCGAAGGCGTCGTCCCAATAGGCGGGTACGTCGCCCTCGAGCCGTTGGCCGTATCGGAACGCGTCACCGGTCACCAGCGGCCAGCCGGTCGCGGTGAACACGACAGCTACGACGCCGAACGCCAGTGCTTGGGCGGGCCTCGTCCAGACGAAGCGGGACGAGGAGCGGTGTCTAATCTCATCGATTGCCAGCGCAATCAACAGTCCGACGCCGACGACCAGACCGGCACCGGCTTTGTACACGTTTCGGAAGGCGAACAACGGTGGGATGGCGTCGTACGCCCAGACGAGGATTCGACCGAGCGGCGAAGGTGTCCCCAACGGGTACGCACCGACCATCAGCGCGACGGAGATCGCCACCATGGCACCGAGGGCGAGCCGCACGCGTCGGCGCCCCAATGCCAACGTAGCCAGCGCCACTGCCGGCGGGACGAACGTGGCGATCACGACGAAGGGGTTGGTGAAGTAGACAGTGAGATACGGCAGAACGAGCGGTCCGTCGGGGTTCCAGTACTGCAGCCAGAAGCCGAGCCCCCGCACGCTCTCGGACCAACTCGACGACAGGCTCACGGCGTCCACCGACTCGGTGCTCCCGAGGTTTCGAGCGAGCGTCTCTGCGGACATTGCCGTCCTGATCAACGCCGGGAGCATGACCGCAATGGCCAGAGCGATAGCTGATGCGCACCAGCCGACCATCCGTCGCCCCGGAACCCTCCGGCCAGCCACCAACGCAACAGCGGTGACTGCCGCAGGCACGAGCGCCATCATGAGGCCGGGCGGATTCCTCGTACCGGAGACCACCACAGACAGCGCAAAGACTGCTGCCCAGCGCCATCTCGAAGGTGTCGTCGTCCCGAACCACACGGCGAGCGCGAACCATGGCGCGAGCGCAACGTTCAGCAAGAGGCTCGTCGGGAAGAAGAACCCCGACGTGAACGGGGCGCAGATGAACCATGCGCCTGCGGCCCCGGCTTCCCATCGGGCACCCGGCAACAGCGCTCGTGCGAGGAGGGCCATGCCGATCGCCCCGAGCGCCAGCACCATCGCGAACCACATCCGCTGCGACACCCACGGGTCGAGACCGATCGCCCTGAGCGCGACCAAGAACAGATCGGTGACCGGCTGATAGTGCTGCTCCGGTCCCCCGAGGTCGACGCGCGTGTTCCAAACAGAAAACAACGCGTCGAGTAGACGTTGTGGTGCCCACGAGTCCACGAACCGGTTGTCGGCAATGTACTGACCCCGCTCGAAGGCGAAGGCAACGAACAGCGAGAGACCGGTCAGTGCGATGAGTACCGGTCCGGCCCCGTGCTCGGTTGGAACGGTTTGCTCCCCGGCAACATTGGCTGGCGTGGCCGATATGACAGGGACAAGCACATTGGGCGCGGCTTTCATTTACGAAAACCCGCTACTCCCGACAGTGTGGCGCGTCGGCCTGAGCTGCTGGGTGACGTCAGCTGTCAGGACCTCGTCGAACGCCGCCGGCTGTTCGCGGTGGCGAGCGAAGCTCCACCCACGGCGACGAGACCGAGTGCAACCGGCAACAGAACCAACGCGTCGGTTCCAGTGTCGGGCAGAGCGCCTCCAGGCGCACATGCTGCGTTGGCCGCTTGGACCGCTGCGAGATAAGCGTTAACGTTGAGAACTCCGCCGACGAAAAAGCTGTCTGCGGTGACCGTTGCAGGTACGCACTGGGCGTTGACGTTCGAGGTTGCCCCCGCGAATATGAATGAACCTGCAACCAGCACACTTGCTGCGAACGTCTTGACCTTCATGCGACCTCCTGATGGACTGCGGCGATGATAGCCACATCACGTGGTCAAAGACAAGTACCGGCGACGATCGACAGAAGTGTCGATCGTCTGACAAGGTGACGTATCGTCCGCCCATGCGCATCGTCGTGGTACTTCCTCCTGCGAGGACGTCTCACGAGATCGACACACTTCGAGCGATTCCGGGATCGCAGATCCTCGTGATCGCCGATCCGACGCACCATCCGAATGCGACGCACCCGACTCGTAGTTGGAAGATTCCATGGCTGGGCTCGCCGCGCCGATGGACGGCCGCACTGGCGTGGTTACGCGGCCTGCGGAGGCTCAACCTGGGGCACGAAGGGGTGCCAGATGTGGTCGTTTCACTCGAACTCTTCAGCGTCGGTACTCGCCAGGCAGCTCGGCTCGCCCGCCGGTGGGGGCTACCGCATTTCGTCTACGTCGCCGAGGTTCTCGATAGCAATCCGCTCTATCGCCTGCCGCCCTGGCGCGGGAACGCCCGGCGTACCGTTCGTCAACTCGACGGTGTGATCTGCTCGAATCGAGCAGGAGCACGACACGCAACGTCACGTGGTGTCGCGCCGGACCGCATCATGATCGTCTCGCCGGGAGTCGACACCACGGTCTTCCGGCCCGATGGCAGCTTGGCCGGACGGCCTCCCGTGGCCGTTTCCGTCGGGGAGCTGAGGGCCGACAAGGGCGTGATGGATGTGATCGCCGGCGCCGATGCTGCAGTTGACCGGTTGCCCCCTGATTTCCGACTCGTGCTGGTGGGCGACGGGCCGTTGCGCGACGCCGTCGATCGCGCCGCCGAGATCAGGCCTTGGCTCGAAGTGAGAGGGCGCATCCCTCGCCACGATGTCGCCAACGAGCTGCGGTCCGCCAGGGCATTCGTGCTCGCTCCCCACTCCCGGCCGTTCTGGGTCGAACAGCTCGGTTTCGCTGTGCTCGAGGCGATGGCGTGCGGACTTCCTGTCGTCGTGACCAACTGTGGTGCCTTGGGCGAGGTGGTGCCCGGCCACAATCGCGTGGTCGCCGAGGGCGACATCGATGCCATCGCCGACGGTCTGATCGCTGCGTTGGGACCTGACGGTGAGGAGTGGGGCCGTCGCAACCTCGTCGCCGTCGAGGATCTTTACACCCTCACGACGCAGGGGAAGCGGTTGGGTGCGGAGCTATCGGCGGCGCTGGCCCGTCTGAGCTGACTGGGTCCGACCAAATGAGGTCGTCGGTTACGAGCCCCGCAGAGCGGGTCGTACGCCGGCGGATACGGGTGAGGTCGTAGAGCATTGTCAGCGGATCGACAGCGAAGCGGACCTTGCTCCCGCGTATCTCGGTCCATCTGACCGGCACCTCGACGATACGAAGGCCACTCCGGCGAGCGAGCATCAGAATCTCGACGTCGAACGCAAATCCATCGACCTGGCTTTGTGCGAACAATGACCGGGCCACGTCACCCCGGAACGCCTTGAACCCGCACTGGGTGTCGAGGAGGTCGAGCCCAGTCGCCACACGGACCGCACGGTTGAAGAAGTCGCCCATCCAGCTGCGAACACGCGTCGCTTCGTTGAGTTCGGCGGTGGCGAGCGCTCGGGAACCGATTGCTATGTCGGCATCGTCGAGAGCGGCCCGAAGACGCGGGAGGTCGTTGAGATCGGTTGCGAGGTCGGCGTCCATGAACACCACGTGCGTTCCGCTCGTCTTCGCAACGCCGGCTCGCACCGCGGCGCCCTTCCCGCGGTTGCTTGACAGTCCGAGGAACTGGATCCCAGCCGAGTTGGACGCTGTTCGCAGCACGTCGGTCGTTCCGTCGGTGCTGCCGTCGTCGACGAGCACCACCTGGACGTCGATCCCGGCGAGACCGACGATGTCGGAGAGTGTCTGGTCGATCCGGTGCATCTCGTTGAAGAACGGAACGACGACCGACAGCGCCGGGCTGGCACTGGACGACGACCCGCTGACGTTCTCGTGACGATCACGACGGATGTCATCATTCATCTTGTCTTCAACCCCTCGATTGACGTCCACCAGTTTCGTTCGGCCCTGCCACGGTAGTAGCTCCCGGCCATCCGGACATCGTTCCGGTTATCGCTGGTCGCGTGACTGGTTGAGGTGTGGGCATCTCCAACGGGGAGATGCCCATCTCGAAGGACTCGGACTTCAGGCAGACCACGCCGATAGACGCGTCGGAGCAGAGGATCGGACCGCGGGGAAACAATCCGTTGACATGGGGCGTGGAGCGCGCTCACGCTGGGCATGTCAGTTCGTTCGGCAGTCCATTGGGGCGACGGACACACTCCAGTCGCCGTCCCCAGTACAACTGCCCCGAGACATGAGGAGGTTGATCGCATGGGATTCATCCAGGTACTGGAGTTCACGACCTCGAACTATGACGAGGTCGACAAGCTGCACGAGAAATGGCTGGCCGACACCGAAGGGGAACGGACCGTTCTGTCGGAGCGGATCTGCAAAGACCATGACAAACCGGACACGTACGTCATCATCGTCGAGTTCGCCTCGTACGACGAAGCGATGAAGAACAACGAACTGCCCGCGACCGCCAGGATCGCGGAGGGAATGGCCGCCGTTTCGGACGGACCGCCTGCGTTTCGCAATCTCGACGTGATCCGCTCAGACTGACAGGGTTCCGGTGCTCGGTCGACGGGAGGTGAGGCAGTATTCAGCCCCGGCCGGATCGCCCATCACGGTCCAGAGGTGGTGCGCGGCGACGACAGTTCCCCCGAGTGCCTGGTGTTCGGCGACCGCTGCGACTACGTCGTCGCAGGCGAGGTCGACGTGACAGGTGGCGGCTCCCGACGCCCGAGCCCGTCGTTGGACCATCACTCGTAGCGGCATGGCCTGTGGTCGATCGAGCGGGATGAACTCGGATGATCGAGCACCGAGCGGCGCCCACCCGGTCAGTTCTGACCAGAACAGAACCTCGTCGTCGAAGCCGTCCGAATCGACGTCGACAGTCACCTGATCGATGAGTGTCGTCGCTGGGCTGGCTCCAACGGCGACCGGACCCTGGCGTGTTCGTTCGCCGTGATGCGCGACAACACAGAACAGCATCCCACTCGGCGTTGTCAGCACGACGTACTCGCCGTGGTCGGCAAGTACCCGCGCGCCGCAGCGCACGGCATCCTCTGCACCGGCATCCACATTCGAGACGTGCAGGTCGATGTGAGAGCCCGACGTCGCCGACTCCGTGCGCTGGATTCGTACATGGGCATCGGCGGCGTCGTTGGGAAGCAACGTTGCGAACTCGGCGTCGACGCCTCGCCATGGCGACACCGATGAGCCGCTGATCGCGGACCAGAAACGGACGGTTGCGTCGAACGTCTCATCGGGCCGGTCGATGAAGGCGGTCATCCAACGCACGTCCATGCCGACACGGTACGACCTGCGGTAGCGGCTCGCCGTTGGAGATTCTCGAGATCCGTCTCGATGACCCGCGAACTCTGTGACAGCCCCTTGTCATGATGGTGGTATGGCTTTGGGGGTTGTATCGGCACCGGCGAGGGCGGCGAACGCGCCGGTCAACGTGCTCGATGTGGCTGATGCTGCAACGGTGACGATGCGCCGCGCGCGTGCTGCGCAACTGGATCGGGTGCATGAGGTGGTGCTGTCGGGTCGCTGGTACGTCCATGGACATCGCTCGCCGCTCGCCTGGCTTGGGGCCGCCACCGGTGAATCATCTGGGGCGTGTTCGCTCACGTTGCAGTTGGCCGAGCGGATCCAACGCATGCCGATCGTCAAAGACCGGTTCACCCGCGGGATCCTGGCCGAATCGGCGTTGCGACTGCTCGCCGACACGTGGCGGCCCGACCTCGCCGAGGTGTTCGCACGCGACGAACAGATGCTGGTCGGCTGGGCATTGAACCTCGCCCACCGCGACTTCAAAATGGTGTTGGCCACCTGGCGGCTGCATGCCGATCCCGACGGATCGACCAAATCAGCCCAGGACCAGTTCGACTCGCGCAAGCTGCACCTGTCCGAGTTGCTCGACGGGATGGGCCGCCTCGACGGGCTCCTCGACCCGGAAGGCATGAAACTCGTCCGAGAGGCCATCCGGATCCTGTCAATTCGCACCGATGATGACCAACGCACCCCCGAGCAACGCCGCGCTGATGCGCTCGTCTCGATGGCCAAGCAGGTGCTCGCCAACTTGGAGCCGACCCCCGGTGTGAAACGCAACCGCCCCAAAGTGATCGCCACGATCAACCTCACCGACCTGATCGCCGCCACCCTCGGCGGCGTACTCGACACCAATACCGGGCCCATCACACTGACTGCCGATGCGATCCGGCGCATCGCGTGTGACGCCGGCATCCACCGACTCATTACCGGGCCCGACGGGGTGATCATCGACTACGGCCGCCAAACCCGTAGCGTGTCCGACGCCCAATTCGACCTGCTCACCATCCGCGACCACGGGTGCCGCATCCCAGGCTGCCCCATCCCGCCAGGTGGGTGCGACGCCCACCACAGCATCCACTGGGCCAACGACGGCAACACCGACCTCGATGATCTCGTGCTGCTGTGCTGGTTCCACCACCACCTCCTCCACGAACAGCACTGGAGTCTCGAGCCCTGCGGGGCCGGACACTTCGTGTTGCGAGATACCGACGGGACCATCCACCCCCTGCGCCCACCCATGATCGGCCTCGCCCTGCCTGCACCCCTCCCGTTCGACGACGCCGCTGGCTGACGCCCACAGCGGCGCTGGCCTTCAACGAGGTCTGTGAATTCGGTCTAGTGTCCTTTGATGAGCGAAGGGGCGTGGGCGTTAGCAGGTTTGGTCATCGGGGCGTTGCTGGGGTTGGTCCCGAGATTCTTCGAGATGCGCTCCAACAGGATCAGCGCCGATCAGGAGCAGACTGCCCGCTTGCGCGCAATGTTGGCGGGCGTCCTGATGAAGTGCGTGCATTCGACGAATGAGTTCCTCAAGGCGCGGGCCGCAACGATTGGGTTCGAACCGACATCGACCGACAGAAGTGACGTCACAGACGACGACCTCCACGCAGCGATGGACCTCGCCTTCGAGATGAAGACGGCGTGGATGGAGACGTTGGTCAGCTTCGGTGACCCCGTCAAGGGCAACGAAACGAGTGATTCGCGGCGGGGGGTGATCCAACAGATGCTGAACGAACTCGACGTGACGTACGACCGTTATCAAGGCGGCGGCGTCACCAGAGATCAGCTCAACGCACAGCTCGGAGAGATCGCGCGGATCTCACGAACGCGGCTCAACGAGTTGATCGGCGTGGGACCCAACCAGTGACCGACGGGCGCGGAGCCGGCGCCGAGGTGTGGCTTCCGAGCGGGGCGCCAGACGAACTCGTCGATTTCGTCGACGGTCGTACGCAGAGCGTCGAGATCGACGTGGCCGATCTGGGGTGGCTTCCGCTCCCGGCCGACGTTCCTGCCTTCGCCGAGCCGTCGGTCGTGATCGATCACGGATGGAGTCCGACCGCGGTGAGCTTCGAGATCGGGTGGGGCCAGTTCGGGGCGAACCCCGCCGTCCGAGTCGTCATCGTCGACGGAGCGCTCTCGGTCGCGACGAGCGGACTTTCGGATGGCACGGCGCGCGCTCTTTCGGAGTGGGGAGCCACGTTCAACCGAGCGTTGAGTGCGAACCACCGGCAGCTCGACTCGCTTCGAGTGAACGGCTCGCTCCTGCGCATCACGACCCGCTCACCCCTCGCGATGGCACGAGCGGATGCAGCGGTGGCGCTTCCGGTGGCGCTCGCAGCCCTGTGGGCCCTGCGTCGGCCGACTCCTGCCGAGCTGCCTCCGTGGAGACAGCGGTCACGGCCCGCCAAGACGCTGCTGGCCATCGCCATCGTCCTGCTGAGTGGTGGTGGAGTCGTGATCGTGGCCACGGCCCTACGTGATGCCGGCGACTCGGACGCCGGTCCGCCATCGACCCCGCCTCGATCCGCCTCGACCACGATCGGAGTGCCTCCAACCCCCGGAACGACTGACGTGCCCACCGATGTGACCACACCCGAGGCGACGGTGAGCGTGCTCCCTCCCGAACCGCCGCCGACGACGGCACCAATCGACACGACGAGCACGACCGAGGTGACCAGTTCATCCGATGTCACCACGACCTCAGAGAACAGAATCGCGTTCGGTCCCGATCCGCGAATACCACCGACACCACCACCGACGACATCGACGACGACACCACCACCACCTGTCGACACGACGAAGAACACGCTCCCGACCGAGCTGCTCGACACGTGTGGTGAATCGACCGTGCGTGTCGACATCAACGGCAATGGCGTGGCGGACGAGTGTGAGGCATTGACCTATTACCTCACGGAAGTGGCGCTGCCACCGCTGCCGGGGCCGCCGGGCACCTTCCCGCCGGCGCCCGCCGCCCCGAGCCTCGCCGCAACCGGCTCAGACAGCAACGTTCCACTGCAACTGGGAATCCTGCTGATACTTGCCGGTCTGACTGCGATGGTCGCCGCTCACCGTCGGTCCAGTGACGACCGAACCGAGCAGCGGTCGGGCTGAGACCGATCCCGCCGTTCGTGAGGCTGCGAGGCACTCGAAGGTTCGAGCTCGTTTCAGTCCGGGGTGCTGTCGGAGCCGATGTGCGAACCGCTCCCACCGATGTGCGAACCACTCCCACCGATGTGCGAACCGCTGCCACCGATGTGCGAACCGCTCCCGCCGATGTGCGAACCGCTCCCGCCGATGTGCGATCCGCTGCCGCCGATGTGCGATCCGCTGCCGCCGATGTGCGATCCGCTGCCGCCGATGTGCGATCCGCTGCCGCCGATGTGCGATCCGCTCCCACCGATACCGACGCCGGTCGGTGACTCACTCCCGGCGATCGTGTGCTGGTGCAGGGAACTTGCGATGGCGGCGAGCGCCGGTGCGCTGATCCACTGGCCGGCCACAGGGTGATCCCAGCCGAGTCGTGTGTACGCGAGAAGGACGGCAACCTGCGTCCGGGCGCCCCACTTGCCGTCTATGCCGTCACTGGTGTCCATCAGCCCGACGGCCGACAGCAACCGCTGGAGATCCCTGATCTCGCGCCTGCGACTCTTGTTCGTGATCATGACCGCCCCCTGCTCGCTGGGCCGAACGAAAGAACTGTCGCTCGACTGGTCACGTAGTGTTTCACGTGTGAGTTCACGAGGCAACCGTCTGGACCGTCGGGACAGCCGGTGACAGAACCGCCCGCGGGCGAGGTGACCTTCCTGTTCACCGACATCGAGGGCTCGACGCTGCTCTGGGACCAGTGGCCCGACATCATGGAAGCGGCACTTGCGGAACACGATCAGCGCGTACGCGCGGTCGTCGACGCCTGGGCCGGTTATGTCTTCACCACCGCTGGCGACAGTTTCTCGGTCGCCTTCGGATCGCCCACCGACGCCGTGTCCGCAGCGATTGCCGTTCAGCTGGCGATGCGTGAGCCGGCGCTCGGTCTCGAGTTGCGGATCCGCATGGGTCTTCACACCGGATCGGCGTCGTTCAGAGATGGCGACTACTTCGGTGGAGCCCTCAACCGTTGCGCTCGCCTCACGTCAAGTGCCCACGGCGGTCAGATCCTCCTGTCGGGGAGCACGATGGCTCTTGTGGCGAGCACGCTTCCCGATGGCTTGGAACTGGTCGACATGGGCGTGCACCGTCTCCGTGATCTGGCTGAGCCCGAGCGCATCCACCAGCTGAGTCACCCCGAACTCGAGTCCTCGTTTCCCAAGATTCGATCACTCGAGGGGCCCGGCGACACGCTCCCGGGTCAACTCACCAGCTTCGTCGGCCGTGAGCAGGAGATCGCTGATGTGGTGTCGCTCCTCGGTGAGCACCGACTGGTCACGCTGTCGGGATCCGGTGGAGCGGGCAAGACCCGTCTCGCGCTCGAGGTGGCCGAACACGTCGTGCGTGCGTTCCCCGATGGGCTTCGTTTTGCTGAGCTGGCAGCGTTCTCCAACAAGGACGTGTTCGAGAACGAGGTGGCCGAACGCTTCGGAGCCTCGGCGGTGGCCGACATCGCGCTCTCGACGACCATTGCGCAGACAATCGGCGAACGCCGGATGCTGCTGATCCTCGACAACTGTGAACAGATCGTCGAACACGTTGCGTCGTTGAGTCGCGAGCTGTTGGTCGCGTGCCCCAACCTGCACATCATCGCGACCAGTCGTGAACGGCTGGCGATCGGCGGCGAGGTTGTCTACCGCGTGCCGTCGCTGTCGCTGCCGGCGGCGGATGCCGATGCTGCGACCAGCATGGAGTTCGACGCCATCCGCCTCTTCGTCGACCGGGCCTTGCTCGTCGACCCGGCGTTCGAACTCGGCCCGACCAACGTCGCCGACGTCGTTGCGATCTGTCGTCGCCTCGACGGCATCCCTCTGGCGCTCGAACTCGCCGCCGCTCGGGTGCGATCGATGTCGGCCGGGCAGATCTCGATCCGACTGAATGAACGTTTCCGAATCCTCACTGCCAATGACCGTTCGGGCAGCCACCGCCAGCAGACGCTGCTCCAGACGATCGAATGGAGCCACGACCTCCTCGAAGAGCGTGAACGCACGGTGTTTCGCCGCCTCGGCGCGTTCGCATCCCATTTCAGTCTCGAGGCGGCCGAGCAGGTGACAGCCGACGGCGAGATCGACGAACTCGACGTGCTGGAGTTGATCACGGGGCTGGTCGACAAGTCGATGGTCACGACCGAATCGGGCGTTGGCGATGCGACCAGGTACCAGTTGCTCGAGAGCATCCGCGA
>JANPCI010000430.1:0-7046 GCA_031430875.1 Actinomycetes bacterium
GTGCGAGGAAAGTAATCGACGCCGAACTGCAGCATCTCGTAGCCGAGCCTGGTTGCACGAATCACGAGTTCGGCATCGATGAACGATCCCTCGCTGCGCAGTTCGACATGATCGAACACTCGTGCCCGGCAGAGCTTGAACGCAAAGTTGATGTCACGGGCCTTGACGTCGAACAGCGTCCGGATCAACAGGTTGTACACGAAGGTGTACACCGACCGCAGGTACCCCTCGCCGGTGCGGTCGAAGCGGTAGGCGCTCACGATGTCGGCGTCGTACTCGCGCAGGAGGCGTACCGCGCGCGGCAGCTCATACATATCGAATGGCAAGTCGGCATCGGTGTACAGGATCAGGTCGCCGGTAGCCGTCGCGAACCCGGTCTTCATCGCTCCACCCAACTTGCGGTTGACCGGGTGACGCACAACCTTGACCCGCGCATCCTCGATGGCAAGGCGGTCGGCGATCGCGGCGGTGGAATCGGTTGACGCATCGTCGACAACGATGAGTTCGTAGTCACCGATGTCACCGGACTCGAGCAGCCGCTCGCAGGCCCGGCGCCCGGCCACCAGTGCGCGTTCGACGTACTCCTCCTCGTTCCACATGGGATAGAAGATCGAAAGCTTCTCGAACGGTTCGCCGAGGGTCGCGTCCACAGACATTGCGCCGCAGGGTAGCTGGCAACAGCGGCAGCCCGGCCTCGCCCGAGCCGCTCGACCAACCGGCAATCGACGCGCAGCGCAACGACGCCCACCACCGCGTAGTGTTCAGCGCCGTGTCGGATGTGGAACCTCCCAGCGCATTCGCGCCTCCCGGTCTGTTGGGGTCGGGTCCGGAAACACCTCCCGGTCTGTTGGGGTCGGGTCCGGAAAGACCTCCCGGTCTGTTGGGGTCGGGTCCGGAAAGACCTCCCGGTCTGTTGGGGTCGGGTCCGGAAAGACCGGACGGTCTGTTGGGGTCGGGTCCGGAAAGACCGGCGGAGGCCCGTGCGGCGCGAGCCGGTGAACTCACGCCGGCCTGGCGGACCGCCGTACTCGTTGCATGGGTTGGGGCGTTCCTTGCGTATTGCGCCGTGTGGAAGGCAAGCGTGGAAATCGGAATTGCCACCTGGTGGCTCGGGCCGCGCTCGCATCCCCAACCGATCTACATCCGGCTCATCCCGTTCGCGGTCATCGCCGTTTTCGGCGTGTTCGCAAGTCTCAACGTGAGGCGACTGCCGTGGATCAGCCTCGCCGGATCTGGCGTGCTCGCCCTGATCGCCATTCCGGATCTGTCACGTTCGGGTGGCCTGGCCGCGATCGAGTTCGCGATCGCCGGTGCTGTCGGGCTGGTGTCACTCGGCTCGTTCACCGGGATGTACCGGGCTGCACCATCCGACGCCGACCGGTAGCGTCGTCGCCCATGCCCGACACGTCGTCCAGCGGTTCTGCCTCCAACGCAAAAGTCCTCATGTCGCTGCCCGTCGGCGAACGGGTGGGCATCGCCTTCTCCGGCGGCCTCGACACGTCTGCGGCCGTGGCGTGGATGCGCGACCGAGGAGCAATCCCCTACGCCTACACCGCCGACCTCGGCCAGTACGACGAGCCCGAACTCGACACCGTGCCCGTACGAGCCAGGCTGTACGGCGCCGAGGAGGCTCGGCTCGTCGATTGCCGCGACGAACTCGTCCGCGAAGGGCTGATCGCGCTGCAGTGCGGTGCGTTCCACATCACCACTGCGGGCAAGACGTATTTCAACACCACCCCACTCGGTCGAGCAGTCACCGGCACGTTGCTGGTGAGGGCCATGCACGACGACGGCGTCGATGTGTGGGGCGATGGCTCGACCTACAAGGGAAACGACATCGAACGCTTCTACCGCTACGGCCTGCTCGTCAACCCGAATCTGCGGATCTACAAGCCGTGGCTCGATCCGACGTTCGTCGACGAGCTCGGCGGCCGCCAAGGAATGAGCGAGTTCCTGCTCTCCAAGGGGCTGCCGTATCGCGACTCGGTCGAGAAGGCCTACTCGACCGACGCCAACATCTGGGGAGCCACCCACGAGGCGAAATCGCTCGAGGAGCTCGCCACGAGCATGGAGATCGTCAACCCGATCATGGGTGTGGCCCACTGGGACCCGAGCGTCGAAATCGTCACCGAAGACGTCTCGGTGCGCTTCGAGGAGGGTTGGCCCGTTGCCATCAACGGCGCAACGTTTGCGTCGCCGGTTGATCTCGTGATGGAGGCCAACGCCATCGGCGGCCGCCACGGACTCGGCATGAGCGACCAGATCGAGAATCGGATCATCGAGGCCAAGAGCCGCGGGATCTACGAGGGCCCGGCATTGGCGCTGCTGCACATCTGCTACGAGCGCCTCGTCACCGGCATCCACAACGAGAACACGATCGAGAACTACCGCAGCATGGGCCGCCGCCTCGGGCGGCTGCTGTACGAGGGCCGCTGGTTCGACCCGCAAAGCCTCATGTTGCGTGAGCCGTTGCTGCGCTGGGTCGGCTCGGCGATCACCGGTGAGGTCACGGTCAGGTTGCGCCGTGGCGACGACTACTCGATTCTCGACACGGTGAGCGAGAACCTGACGTATGAGCCCGACCGCTTGTCGATGGAGCGTGTGGAGGACGCGGCATTCGGTCCGCTCGACCGGATCGGTCAGCTCACGATGCGCAACCTCGACATCGCCGACACCCGCAACAAGCTCGATGTGTACCGCCGGGTCGGCTCGATCGGCCCCGGCGACATCACGCCCGCGTTGGATCGTCCCGACTGAACCCAACGATGAGGTTCCGGCGCACCCCTCGCGCCACAACCTCATCACCATGCCGCTCAACCCCCAAGCGATGAGGTTCCGGTGCACCCCTCGCGCCACAACCTCATCGCTCGTCGAGGATGAGTTCGACGAGGCCGGCGATGAGCGCGGCTCGTTCGGGCATGGTGTCGACCAGCACGTACTCGTGATCGGCGTGGGCGCCGCCACCGACGGCGCCAAGGCCGTCGAGCGTCGGCACGCCGATCGCGGCGGTGAAGTTACCGTCGCTGCCGCCGCCCACTGCCGTGCCGGCGAGACCGGGCGCCACCTGAGCGACCAACGGCATCAACTCCGCTGACGCCGACTCGGGCATCGGTGGCCGGTTGACGCCACCGCTCACGGCGATCGACGCTTCGGGATCGACTGCCGTCAGGCTGATCATCGCGGCCTCGACGCGCTCCTTCTCGGCGATTGATTCGACGCGGACGTCGACCTTGATGCGGCCCTCGGCCGGCACGACGTTGTCGGCAGTACCGACGTTGGCAACGGTCGGCGTCACGGTGGTTCCGACGTCGGGCCGCCCGATCTCGTTGATCGCCAACACCTGGTGGGCCACTTCGACCAGCGCGTTCACGCCCTTCTCGGGCTCGAGCCCCGCGTGTGAGGCCCGTCCGCGCACGAGCACATCGAAGGTGCCACAACCCTTGCGGCCCGTCTTCAGCACGCCACCGTCGGCCGACGGCTCGAGCACGAGCACTGCACCGCACGCCAACGCCCGCGCTTCGATCAGGTCGCGCGATGCAAGCGAACCCACTTCCTCATCGGCGCTGAACAGCAACTCGACGCCCGACAGATCATCGAGCGATGCAAGCCCGTGCAGCGCTTGAACGATGCCGGCGAGCATGTCGAACACCCCGGGGCCGGTCGCCCGGCCGTCGGCCACACGGAACGGCCGGGCAGCGAGCGCTCCGAACGGGAAGACCGTGTCGTGATGGCCGAGCAACAGCACCTTGGGGTCACCACCGCCCGACCAGTGCACGTGCGGGCCAGCGGGGCTGTCGACAAGCACCGCTGGGGTCCCGAGGTGACGCTCGATCATGTCGGCCAGTGCCTCGGCCGAGGCCTGCAGCGCGGGGAGGTCGAGCGAGGGGGACTCGATCTCGACCAGGGTGCGTAGATCGTCGAGCATCGCATCGAGCGAGAAGGTGGCCGCGGTGGTGCTCACCACACCAACCGTATTGGCTCCGAGGTCTCGATGCAGTGACGAAAGTTGCTTGACTGTCTGGCATGCCCAACGGATCCGACCACCGCAGGGAGCTCGCCGAGTTCCTCAGGTCGCGTCGTGAGGCCACCCGACCCGAACAGGTCGGGCTCCCGAGTGGTCGCGGGCGCCGCACTCCGGGTTTGCGTCGCGAAGAGGTCGCGATGCTCGCGGGTGTCTCGCTCACCTGGTACACGTGGCTCGAGCAGGGTCGCAGAATCAATGCCTCGAATGATGTGCTGTTGGCAATCGGACGGGCGTTGCGTCTCGACGAAGCCGGGCTCGAGCACCTGTTGTCGCTCACCGAGCCGGGCACGGCGACCGTTGCTGCTCCGGCCGAGGCTCCGAGTGCCGTCGTCCGCCTGCTCGATGCCTTGATGCCCGCACCGGCGTATGTGCTCGGGCCGATCTGGGAGTTCGTCGGTTGGAACACCGCACAGGCCCGCCTGTATCCGCGAATCATCGATCTCGAACCGCCGCGCCGCAACCTGATGTGGGTGCTGTTCGCCGATCCGTCGACGCGCGACCTGATTGTCGACTGGGACATCCACGCCCGCCAGGCCCTGGCCGAGTTCCGTTCGGCGACCTCAGCGGTGCGCCACGACCCTGCGATGGTCGAACTCGTGGCGCTGCTCAGCGATGAGAGCGCAGAGTTCGCCGACTGGTGGCGCGAGCACGACGTGTCTGGCTTCGAGACCCGGCTCCGTCGGTTCCGTCATCCCGCGGCCGGCGAGCTGACGTTCGAGTATCAGCAGCTCACCCCAGCCGAGTGGCCGTCGCTGCGCATCGTCGCCCAGCTCCCCGTGCCCGGCGACGACTCCGCCGAACGACTCGCCGTGCGCCACTACCTCGTCTGAATGAGACACCGCCTCGAGGTCACGGTCTGACCCCGCGTCTCATTTGGTACAGAATGGACGGCGACTGCGACGAGAGGAGGTTGCATGACGATCGACAGCTCGCCAACTGATCAGCACCGAGCCGCCCCTGCCTACGAGCTCGCCGACCGGTTCCGGCTCGAGGACGGCCGGGTCTTCCTGTCGGGAGTGCAAGCGGTAGCCCGACTCCCCGTCGACCAGCTACGTCTCGATCGGCGACTCGGTCTGACCACCGCGGCATTCGCATCCGGATACCAAGGCTCGCCCCTCGGAACCTTTACCGAGGAACTGCGCCGAGCCGCCGCCACGGTGGATGACCTGCCGATCGTCGTACAACCAGCCGTGAACGAGGAGCTGGCAGCGACAGCCGTGATGGGCAGCCAGCTGGCGATGACCCTGGCGGACGCTCGGTACGACGGCGTCGTGGGCATCTGGTACGGCAAAGGCCCGGGATTCGACCGCAGCAGTGACGCGATCCGCCACGCCGTGTTTGCCGGCACATCGATGCACGGTGGTGTCGTGGCCGTCGTCGGCGACGATCCGGCGGCGAAGTCGTCGACGCTGCCGTCGTCGAGCGATGCCACGATGGTCGACCTCCACATGCCGATCCT
Source organism: Actinomycetes bacterium (assembly GCA_031430875.1). Taxonomy (GTDB): domain Bacteria; phylum Actinomycetota; class Acidimicrobiia; order Acidimicrobiales; family Ilumatobacteraceae; genus Sva-07. The sequence goes on from JANPCI010000430.1 coordinate 5,484, forward strand.
GTTCCCCGGCGACGTCCAGGAGGCCCTCGATCTCGCACGACACGCGGTTGCCCTGTCGAGGTCGTGCGGGCTCTGGGCCGGGCTCAAGCTCGTCACCGCGGTCGCCGACGGCACCGGCACGGTCGACGTCCATCCCGATCGGGTCCGGGCAATTGCCCCGGTCGTCGAGGTTGACGGCCACCCCTTCCATCCCCATCCCAACGGACGCCTGATCACGCCGTACACCCTCGAGATGGAGCGCGAGTTCCAGGAGGTGCGTTGGCCGTTGGCGCGGCGCTACGGCGTCGACAACCACCTCAATCGGGTGGTCACGCGCACCGCCGACGACTGGCTCGGCATCGCCGCGTGCGGCCAGACCTTCCACGAGGTCCGCGAGGTCCTTCGCGTGATCGGCCTCGCGAGCGATGACGATCTCCGCGCCGCCGGAGTCCGGCTCTTTCAACTGTTGATGCCCGTCCCGCTCGACCCGGGCCAGGCCCGTGACTTCGCCGAAGGTCTCGACGAGGTGCTCGTCATCGAGGAGAAGAATCCGACCCTCGAGCAACTCCTCAAGGCATCGTTCTACGACGGCGCCCATCATCCGCTGGTCGTGGGCCGTCGAGATGAGGCCGGGGAGTTGCTGGTGCCGGGCCACGGCACCCTCGACGTCGACACGTTGATCGGCCCGATCCACGCTCGCCTCTCGTCGCGCCTGGCCACCCGGATCCGCCCGATGGCCGACATCGTCAAACCGCAGCGACAACGGATTGCACTCACGGTCAACCGGGCACCGTTCTACTGCTCGGGATGTCCGCACAACCGCAGCACGCGGGCGGCGCCGGGCACGCTGGTCGGCGGCGGGATCGGGTGCCATGCGATGGTGGCGATGATGGATCCGGATCGTGTCGGCGACATCGTCGGGCTGACCTGCATGGGGACCGAGGGCGCCCAGTGGATCGGCATGGCCCCCTTCGTCGGGCGTAGCCATCTCGTCCAGAACCTCGGTGACGGCACCTTCTTCCACTCCGGCTCGCTCGCAGTGCGAGCGGCGGTCGCAGCTGGCGTCGACATCACCTACAAACTGCTCTACAACGGCACCGTCGCGATGACCGGCGGGCAGGATCCCGAGGGGCAGATGGCGGTGCCCGATCTCGCTGCGATGCTGCTGCTCGAAGGCGTCGCCCGGGTGATCGTCACCAGCGACGACCCCGATCGACATCCGCACAGCGCGTTTCCCGCCGGCGTCGACGCGTGGGATCGCAGCCGGTTCGACGAGGCGCTCGACGCGCTCGCTTCGGTGCGCGGCGTCACCGTCCTCATCCACGATCAGGCCTGTGCGGCCGAGAACCGACGTGGCCGGGCGCGAGGCACGATCACCACCCCAGGATTTCGCGTGGTCATCAACGAGCGGGTGTGCGAAGGGTGCGGTGACTGCGGTGACAAGAGCAACTGCCTGTCGGTGCAGCCGGTCGACACGCCGTTCGGACGCAAGACCCAGATCCACCAGACGAGCTGCAACTTCGACTTCTCCTGTCTGCAGGGCGACTGCCCGTCGTTCGCGACGGTCACCACCGATACGACCGC